>JAXJQK010000205.1:0-6309 GCA_036311185.1 Acutalibacteraceae bacterium
ATTGATTTTGGAATAAGTGCTTTAGGATGTTCAGCCTGCTTTATGAAGCCTGACTCACCATTCTTATCACAGTTTCTACAACTGTATGAATATGTTACATGCTCTACAATCTTTGCCTGAGCAGGTATGATTACAAGCTCTCTTCGGGTTTCTTTTTTCATAACTGTAAGAGGTTCGCCACAAACATCACATATCATTTCGCTTTCATCAAGCTTATGTTCAATCACCTCAACAGGAAGATTATCGAATTTACTTCCACGCTTTGATTTCTTGCGTGAATGTGCCTTTACAACAGTTTCAAGCTCAAGCTCAATGGTTATTGATTCTTGAAAAGTTTCTGCCTCGTTAAAGAGGTCAAGATGTAAACTATTTTCATTACACTTTACGTTCTTTACAGCTGTGACCATTTCATCAATTATATCAACACGATTGAGATTAATAGTTTTTATTTAATCATTGTATGTATATCCTTTACATAAATTCGCATCACTCATCAGATTCCTACAGGCACAGGAATAGGTGAAACTGTCATCCGAGCCAAATCGGATAGATTCTCATCATACTCGACCTATCTTGTCCAATAAATATTTGCGAAAGAGTATTTACCGTATCTTTTTTCAATCCTTCCAAAGCGTTGTAAAGGTATGTAATTATTTTTTGTGTTAAGGAATTTTAAGAAAATCGGATCCTAGTGCAAAATCTTCCTTTTTCTCCCCCCTTTTTATAAACTCATTGTCTGTAATGTGATAATCTTCTCAAGAATCTCATAAGCATTGTTTTGAGCTTTCTTTTCAGTCTTAAGCGTTAATATAGAAGGGCTATGGCATATACGCAAAGCAAAAGACCGACTTCTCCAAGCACGGAGAATTGCCACCTGGATACGTTCATCTAATTGCTATGAAGATGTAATTATCTCCATACTTCTTTCAGAAAAAAGTATTCTGTTCATACGCAATTCTCCTTTAATAATTTATAACACAAGGATATATGCTTTTTGCGAAGGTACATTTTCATTCTCGCAAATTTCCACAAATTACTAAAGAAGTCCAAGACCATAGCCAGCTTCTCCACTTAGTATAACATACAGGTTCTTACAAACCTCTTACAAATTATAAAAAATAAGCCGTCAATCTGACGGCTTATACCTTAAAAGTTTAGTTATTCAGTTTTCTTTTTCCAAAGCAATCCACAGGTTTCCTCTGCCCAGCTGTACTGGGACATATATTCGCCACGGAATTCTGGTTTTCCAGTTTTTAGATATGTGTAATAATCGCAGTCTATTTTTTCAGGGTTAATAGAATAGAAGTAATTATTTCTTTCAAAAATTTCGTCCTTGCCGACTGCTTCAAGGGATTGACGCAAGTCACGGATCAATTGGTGTACATAGTTTTGTTTTTTTTTGTTCTTGATTATTTTCCCATAGTGTCACACCAATCTGTGCAATTGTTACACCTGCACCATTCCTATCAATAAGAAAAGCCAACAACTCTTTGGTTTTTGAACGCTTAAACAGCAGTTTTTCACCGTTTATATAAACTTCAAAATTACCAAAGCACTTTGCAGTAAGTAGTTTTTCTCTCTGTCTCACACCTTTAATATTGTCGATCTCGGCTTGCACGTCTGCAGCTGAGATCGGTTTCATTAAATATCCAGAGGCGTGAAGCTTAAATGCGGGTATAGCATATTCCTCATAACCTGTACAAAATACTATCTTGCAATCCGGACAAAACCCGATGATTTTTTCCGCAAGAGAGAGACCACCCATACCACGCATATTGATATCTAAAAATGCAATATTGGCAGGATTACTTTTTATAAAACTAAGAGCATCCTCACAAGAGGTAAAATCCGTAACAGCAGTAATGTCGTCTGATGCTTTTATTGCCTTTACCAACGCATGTAGCATCAAAGGCTCATCGTCTACTGCAATTGCAATCATTTTTCTCCCTCCTTCGGAATTGTAATTAAAACTTTTGTACCGATTCCTTGTATGCTTTCAATTTCAAGCGTACCACCAACCATTACCTTTAATCGATCGCGAATGTTACGAATACCAATGTGTTTCTTCTCATCAAGCAGTTTGCTTGTATCAAATCCCACACCGTCATCTTCCACAGAAATACAGTAATCCGTATCTGTCTCATAAGAAATTACTCGAATACAGCCACCCTTTTGCAACTTCATCAATCCATGTTTGATTGCGTTTTCGACGAGCGGTTGAATCGTAAGAGCCGGCAAACTGAAATCTTTGGATCTCATCTCAAATGAAAAGGTCATATCGGGAAAACGCACATTTTCAATACTGATATAATGACGCACATGTTCCATTTCCTGTGACATTTTGATAGGCTTTGGATTATCAAGTTCTCCGAAATTGCCACGTAGGTATTTTGCAAAGTTATGGACAAGCTCTCCAGCCTTTGGCGGATCCAATTCGCAAAGCTGTTCGATGCTTCCAAGGGTGTTATAAATAAAATGTGGTCTTATCTGACTCATCATTGTAGAAATGCGACTTTCAGCCAGTTGGGCATTCAAAATCATTTTTTCAGTTTCCAGTTCTTTTGCTTTGGCAAGAGCATTGATATTATTCGGCATGATTTTAAGCACCATTACCATAGAAGCAATGAAGAAAACAAAAAACACGTACTTAGAAGAAACCCCAGTATTCCAGATACCAAGGTCAATCATAACAACATCAATTATAAATGAGATGAGTGGCAAAATTGAAAAGATGGAAATTAAACGCTCTTTTCTTTTTGTGGCAAAAAACTCTCTTAAAAGGCTCCCCATCAGGATAATATTTGCGAGAATTTGCGAAGCTGCCCAAAAAAGCCAAGTATCGTAAAAGAATATGTCCGTTAAGACAGGCAAAATGAAAAGCACTGCGTCAATAAAACCCAGAACGACAACCGTAATTGTTCCAATCATTTTTGTGCTTTTTAGTAAATGCACAAGTGCCATCGAAAGAAACAGCATATAGAACATCATCGAGCAACCCAATATCGTTGTATTAGAAACAATAGATTCACTCCAAAATGAAACACCGTCAGCACTATAACACATATATGTGCCAGCGAACAAAATCACGATACCTAGTAGCCAAATAATCTTACTGTTTTTAATATGTATAAGGGTTGAGAACAAAGCTGTTCCTAAAAAAAGAAAAGAAACAATAACAAACAAAATTCCAATGCCTCTCTGAAATTCTCCTCTTTCAAGAACACCTTTTTCAAAATCAAGCCCTGTCCAGAAAGCCATATTGGACAGCAACTCATCAATCGCAGTTTCGTTTCCGAATTTATGTGGATTATGAATAAGAATTTCGATGTTTTTTTCGCTTTCGCTTGTAAAAGAATAGGCAAACCAACCCACACCACATAAAGAATCCCCAAGCAAAGGATTTTCCATATCAAGTACATAAGGTTCATTTTCACCCTCATAGAAAGTCAAATTAAGGTGGTTTGTATAGATTGCAATCGGTGTATCACCTCTATAAACACCAACATACTCACCATCTGGGGTCAACATATGAAAATTTCCTCGCAGTGTTACATCGCCCTCGGTAGAAGGAATGTGATTTCCTTTTACAATCTTCTGCCACGGACCATTGGTAATACGATATTCACCATCAAAATACACCTGTGCAACCAACGCTGGTTCGGCTTGATTGCTGGTTGAATCGCCATGCAACAACAAAATAACAGCTGAGAGCAATAATAATAGAACACCTACAATCATTAATGTTGTCATATTTAAAAAACGAAACTTGGTTTCTTTATCGCTCATTATTTCAACTCCTTCAAAAAGTTCTTCAGACATTCCATATCAAGCTTTGTGATCAATTGTCTAGTTCCTCTATAGTTGGTGATATATGTAGGCTCATTTCCCGTAACATAGCTGGTAAGTTAAGCATACGAATCATAACCTCGTTCTTTTAGGGTTTCTACAGTGTGATCCATTGTAACAATAAATTGTCTTTCATCTAACTGATTCGCTCCTTATTCTTTCTGGCTCTCCGGTAGAACAATTTCCGCAATATCTCCGATGTCACAATTCAGAGCTAGACAAATGCGAACGAGAATCTCAGTATTAACATTTTCGTTCTTTCCCATTTTGGTTACAGATGATTGGCTCACACCTGATATTGCCATAAGATCTTTCTTTTTCATATCACGGTCAATGAGCAGTTTCCATAGCTTCTTATAACTGATAGCCATTGTGATTACCTCCGATATTACAGTAGTTTGAATATTATTATCTTATTATAGTACAAAATCATTGCATTCGCAATGATTTTAGAATAAATGTTACAATTTTTTCAGAGAAGTGAATTCCAATGGTGGCGAATTCAGTAATGTTACAGTTTTTGAAAATGATTTAGATGACCAACAGAAAACTCATATCTTTTTCTGTGATTCAACCATACATTATCTAAAACATCATGTAGAAAATAATCACAACTTATTTAGGGGGGCAAAAGTGGAGTAAGCGTCAATTCAACCACGCATAGAACCCCTCAGCAGAAGTAATGTTCAGATTACTTCTGTTTAGGGCACGGTTTTTGAATGAGTAAATAAATTATGAACAAATCCAATTCATAACAATTTTATCAAGATAAGAGCTATCAAGCAAACACTTAAATTGTTTATCGGTAATACCACCTTTAAAGCTTGTTTCACTTTTTAAAATGTTGAATACAATCTGACGAATTACATTAAAGTTTTCGGCAGAATTATCTTTTCTTGCTCGACTTTCATCTTCTCTAAAAGCCATATCTAAAACCCAGTGTAGATTGTTTTCAATGCTCCAATGGTTTCTTTTGTATTTCATAATCTGTTGAGCATTTAATCCTTTACAGCTATAAATAAAGTAATGGCTTTGTTTTGAGATTGTGCTACCTTTTTCAATTGTACAATAAATCGCACCTATTCCGTATAAGCCTTTCCAATCCGATTTGCTGTGTAACCAACTGATTTCATCCGATATGACACATTCCCTAATTTCAATTCTGCCGTGCCCTTTTTTAACTGTTCTGTAATAATTTTCGGATTCAAGAAACTTTTTCTCTTGGTGTATATCATCTAAGTATAATTTAATATCATTGTAAAGAGTTTTTTGATTTTCTTTAAGTGCAAGAATGTAATCTCCATCGTTGTCTATGATAGATTTTGCAATCTCAGTTTGTGTACCCATTGCATCAATAGTTACGATACAGCCTTTGATTTCTAACATTTTAAGAAGTTTTGGTATAGCTGTTATTTCATTACTTTTTTCTTCGCATGCAAGCTGACCGAGTACAACGCTGTACTCAACCGAAAATGCACTTATTACATGAAGTGGACGCTTTTTTGCATCTTTTGTTCTGCGTGCCTGCTTTCCATCTATTGCTACAACACCGTATAATTCTTTCACAACGCTCTTCATACATTCACAGAAAAGTAAATGGAGCTTTTGGGTATCTATTTCTTTAATAACGTTACGAAATGTACATGCATCAGGGATACCGTTTTCAAGTTCTAAAAATGTTCCCAACCATTCTCTCTTGCTTTTTCCGAACATTTCAACTTTTGCATACGATGTTGCTCCACAAATAACTGCAAGGAGCATTATAATTAACACCTCATGTAATGGATAAATTACACTTCTGTTTCTTCTAGTATCTTCTATTTCTCCTAGAACTTCCATCAAGCTTAATTTTTTCATGATATAATCACCTCTATTTTGATTATATCACATCTCTATCTTTTATTTATTAACAGTTTGTTCACTCATTCAAAAACCGTGCTGTTTAGGGTTTCTGACTTGAAACATTCAGGTATCCGATCTGACCAAGGAGGATAGGTATTTACATCTTTCCCATATTGTATTTGTGTAAATACATATGTCAGATATTTTTCAGGTATCAGGTTATGATCTATAGCTGTCTGAATAATGCTATATATAATTGTTGATGAGGTTGCACCATTAATAGCATTAGAGAACAACCAATTTTTTCTACCTATAACAAACGGTTTAGAAAAATTTTATGAAAAAAAGCCTCCATAACCTAAACTATCAACAACTCAAACAGAGCTCAATTCTACTATAACACTCATACTTACAGAGTAGGGTAGGGCAGAGCGTTTTCTTTTATATCCACAACTTCACACAACCACACATAAGAAGTGGGGTTGTATGTTTTTAGCTAGTATCTATCAAACGAAATTCGAAAGAAAATTCAAATATATATCGCTAACTCTAAATGATATAAGCTCATTAAAGAAGACAATTCAAAAACAAAAACCTTTCAAGGCTATGATAGAAGTTTTC
>JAXJQK010000206.1:0-5445 GCA_036311185.1 Acutalibacteraceae bacterium
GATCATATCCTAGCTTATTTATCTTATCCTGAGTGTCTTCCCTCAATATTCGTTTAGGTAGGTTTTCGTCATTATACATAATAGTGTTCTTATTAGTCATCTTATGTAGGCATTGCAATTTTTGATACAGGTCTATCTCCATAATAAGAGAATTAGGGCTTCCGAGTGTACTAAGAGCAATACCTCGGTTATTAATAAGGTTATCATAGCTATCTGCAAAAATGAAAAGATAATACTCTCTATCAGTACTTTTCCTTTCTACATTTTCTAACTCCTCAAGCTTTTCACTTAATATTTCTGAATAAATAGGATTTTGTTCAACGGTAATCTTATGACGGTAGTAGCTTTGCTGTCCTTTGGTGTTAGTAGGGAAATTTATTCCAACAAACTTGATGTCACCATTGTACATTTTGCAAAACTTCTGAATTTGACTTATATCTGTCATTATTTCTGTTTCAGAAACTATGGTTAAGTCTTTTGTCTTAATCTGAAGAATATCAAGATAAGTACCGTTCTTATACTCAAAAACATTCTTTACAATCCTTTTGAAAGGAAGAATTTTTTCTGTTCTTTTTGTTACCTTAGCTATATTCTGCATATTCTTACGATTTTTTTCTTCTTGCTTTTTTAGCTTCTTTTGTGAACGACTTATATGCTTTTCACTCTTAGTAGACCTACTCTTGCTTTTCATTCCACCTCTTCCTTTCTATCTCTTCTTTTAATATTCTGTGTGACTCTAGTGCTTCTTTGGTACATATCATTTTCAGCTTCTTTTCGGTTTCAAATGCCAAATATACGGTTTTATTTCTTTTTACTGCAAACAGCAAGGAAATTATCATCTTTTTCCCTCTGTTATTTGTACTGTTTGTAGTACAAAAACAACCAACTAAAAAGTTAAAAATCAGATATACCATCTTAATCGAAGGAGATACCATATTTTGAGTTAATAGCCCCAAAAAGGTAAAACCAGATACTATAAATAAATCTGTAAGTGTTATTTTCTTAAAAATTCTTGTATCTGATTTTAACTCCTTAACTATTAAATAGTCTGCCATCTATAACCACCTTTTTCTTTATGGGGGTAAAATTAACATTCACCCCCATATATTAGATTATTCCTTTCCACCAAGCTTTGAGCTACCACTATTTTTCTTCTTCATAATATCCTTTATTGGCATACTTCCCCTATAGTTAGCCTTATAGGTATTTCCGTTAAGTGTAACTGTCATAGTTGCTCTATCAAAATGACTTTTATTTTCTGATGGATTTGATGAGAAACCTGTTTTCATTGTTGTTTCTGTTTGAGGAAGATTTCCTTCATTTGATTTTGCCATCTCATTTATCCTCTTTTCTGAACTAACGATTCTCTGAACTGCTTCAGGATTATTTTGATATGCATCTGCTTTTACCTGTGTTTGATATGAATCCTTTACAAGATTTGCTGATGCCACAGCATTTGCTAATTCTGGTGATGCTTGTACAGCCTGTGTCATTGCTTTATTTTCCTGTGCATTTGTCTGCATATTAGCAGTTGCATTATCAACGAGTGCATTTTTTCCTTCTGAAGAATCGTTATATGCCACCTGAGCTTGTTTTTCTGCCAAATTAACTTGTTGCTTTGAGCCAACATAATTCTGTGCAAGCTGAGGATTATTGTTCATTACTTTTGCTTGAGCTATGTTCTGACTCCTTGCTTTGCTCATATCAATCATAGCTTCTCTCGCCATTCTGTCATCACTCTTAGCACCTGTAACACTAGCTACCTTTCCTGCAATTCTTACATCATCCTTCGAGCCTTCATAAGCTTGAGCTAATTGAGGGTCATTTCTCATTGCTTGAACCTTTGCGTTATTCTCAAGTGTTCCTGCTTGCATATCTAAAGAAGCTTCTCTTCTTAAATTTCTATCGTCATTCTTGTGACTTGCCAAGGTTGCTTCTTTCTCTGCTATGCGTGCATTATCTCTTGATGTAACATACTGCTCTGCCTGTTGAGGATTATTATGTAAAATGTCTGCTTTAGCTTGATTATTGTCAGTTTCATTTTGCATTTTCTTCTGCATCTGCTCACTAGCAACTCTACCTCTTCTTTCAGCAGCCCTCTGTTCATACGCTTCTCTTTTTTCACCTGTAAGATTCTTACCACCATTATGGAAGAAATCATCTCGTCTTTGTTCTTTTTGAGCCTTTATAGAATCCTTATTCTCATTCAACATTTGCTTAGCTGATTTACCTATATCGTTATCACCTCTATGAATACCATTTTTGCTCAACTTAGATTCTCTTGCGTTATCAATACTCTTAGCAGCCTTAAACGGAGCTGTTGCTACACCTCCTGCTACTTTACCAGCCGTATGAGCAACCTTTTTAGCTGTGTTAATTGGAGCAGAAACTAAGTGCTTACCAACCATAGCAGCACCAGCTAATGCTGCACCAGATCTTGCTAAGCCTGCATCAACACCAAGTATTCTTTGTAATAGGTTCGGTCCCTCCATTAAAGCTAATGCAAAAAACAGAAGCATTAAATTCTTAGCTATTGAATTGTAATTAAACCAAGATGAATGATTATTTATAAAATCACGAGCAGCATCAAACACCTGATATGTTACACCTGTAAACCATAGTGAAATTACAATGCCTAATGTACCCATTATTATCTCCTTTATTCTTCGGCCATTTGTTATGTCAGCAGGAGCTATAAGTGCTGTAATAATAAAATTCCAGAACAATTGAATTATTAATTTAATTACTTTATAGGCTGTGACAAACATAAATATTCCAACAACAAACAACGATAAGTATAGTTGCAACCAATCAATATGAATATTATATGGAACTTCTCCATCAAAGGTATTTAAGACCTTCGGGTTATAGTAGGTTCCTTGATATAAAGGTATTGAGCCTGTGTCATAAGTCCAATGGTGTTCCAGAAACACCTTCCAAAATTTATCCTCACACTCAGCAGTATTAACTGGTACTCCACTATCGGTGTAAGCCATAGCCATTCCACCTATTACACATCCAGCATTTTTATATAGAGGACCACCGTTATATGTATCTCCATCCTTTATGCGTCCTATTTTAGCAGCCGAAATTCTTTTATTAATATTACTCTTGATATATTGAAACGCTCCATTTTCATTGCTATTAGCAACAAATCTGTTCTTGATTGCATTAAAATCACTTTCTGCACAAATCGAACCGGGAGAGGAATTAACCCACCCTTGAGAAAACAACAAATAATCAATATCTACCAACGCATCTGCTGCACATTTATCAGTTTGACTGACAGTTGTTCCTGCTGTTGATGAAGAGCCTGCCGTAGATGTATATATAGCTGGGTCTGCACCTTCAAAATAATCTGCAAAGGTTGAACCTCCTATTGTTCCTGTTAATCCAGTCATAGGACTTTCTCCTATTAAGGCTATTGGAATCAATACTAATACCACTACTAATAAAAGCATATTTTGCAGTACAGTTTTGTGAATACCCTTACTAACTATTTCGCTATTCTGTATCATTATGTTAAAGCCTAGCACTAACATTGCTATCGCAAGTCCTGTTACAATAAACACTTTATATTCAGTAATAATAGCTATTGCCTCAGGAGAAGCTATAAATTCATACATTCTATAACTAAGCTTATATAGTGTTTCCACTGCGTCTACAAGCAGTTTTAATACATAAGCTAAATAAAACAATATATTTCTTAATAAATCGGACACACCAAATAAATAGTAATAATCGGTGTATTCTATAATCCAAAACATATACGACACACAAACACACCCTCTTTCATTTTTAATCAATAATAATTCTCCTATTAGATTTTGAGGTCTGGAAAGAGATTTTCCAGACCTCTGTTAAACACCCTAAAAACTACATTCCACCACCAAGCATAGTACACAATTCGGTAGCTATTGCAGTCGCTGAAATCGCAATTAAAGCACCAACAATAATCGCAATCATTGTACCTTTTATGTTTGCTCTCGTCTGTTGATTTGATACCATCAATGCAAGACCTGCAAAGAAAATACACACAGCAGCCACTATATACACATAAGTACCAGCAGTACTAAGAAACGATTCTATTTTTGACGCTATTCCTTCTAAACCTGTTCCTGCTGTTGTGTCCATTGGAACTAAATTCGCCGTTCTTGTTATCATACCCATTTCATTTCTCCCCTTTCCTTATTTCTTTATGTAAAAGATTTGTGCTTACACACTCGTCTTTTTACCATAATTAATTTTTCACTTTATTTCTTTGAGCAAAATATAGAATAAGAATCACACTAACAGCTAATATCACAACAGCAATACCTACAACTGTTGCTTTGGATATATCGTTGCTTTCCTCAGTAGGAGCTTCTGTAGGTTTTTCTGTGAGTTCTTCTGTTGGAACGATTAATTCATACTCTGCTATATTTTTTATTACCTCTTTTGACTCTGGCTTGTACTTATATGTAACCACAGCGTTATACTGTGTATATGCTGGTAAATCCACTGGACCACTGTACGCAGCATTATAGTCAGCCACCTTATGCTGACATACTCCAGTTGCTTTTCGGTACATCACTCCATTTTCTTCATAAGCTTCTCCATCCCATTCTAATGAGGACAGTCTATACTTATCTGGTGACATACCTCTTTCAATCAACATATCATTAAAATACTCAGAAGAAATAGGACTACCATTTTTGTTAATTACAATTTCTTTTCCATTCACAACCATTAGCAATTCATCAGCATCATAATTTGAGGCTGTAAACACAAATGGTTCTGTAATATCTTTCCAATAATCATCTGTCTTGTTAACTCCTACTAACGAAATACTCGCTTGAACTACTTGTCCTGTTACATCATCAAAAACTGATGTCTGGCAAGTGTCTGCCACTTCTGGCTCTTGATCCACGCCCCTATATGTTACAGTCTCACTCGCATTTACTCGTCTTCCTGTTTTTACTACTTCCTCGTACTTAATGCTATCTCTTTCAGCTATATAATCTTTTTCACCTATCTGCACTTTGTACTCTTCAGGAGCATTTTCTAGTTTGTAATCATTTTTGCTAAGTAGATTTTCAGCTTCTACTCTTTCTATGGTTTCTTCTGATTGTGTGCTTTCTTCGGTTATCGTTTCGTATTTCACGCTATCTTTAATAAGCACATATTCATTACCTTCGTATGTAATCTTTTCTTCAAAAACTTTGTTTGACTCAGTATGAACTGTTACATTGAGAACATCTCCATCTATGGAATATTCAAACATATACATCTCATATCCCTTTACAGTCAATACACTTCCGACTATCACAGTTAATGAAACTAGAAGTGATACTATTTTTCCATTCATTTAATCTCTCCATATTTTTTATTTGTGTTCTTATAGGAACACGAATAATTCACGAATATTCGTAAATTATTCCTACTCCTATCTCTTTCAACGCAGGA
>JAXJQK010000207.1:0-3040 GCA_036311185.1 Acutalibacteraceae bacterium
GTACTATACCATTCTTAAGTGCAAGTACAGCAGCAATAGCCTCTACAGCACCTGTTGCACCAAGCATATGACCTGTCATAGATTTTGTTGAGCTTATCAATGCTTCGTAAGCTTTATCTCCAAGAGCCATCTTAATAGCCTTTGTTTCTCCTGAGTCATTAAGTGGTGTACTTGTACCATGAGCATTGATATATAGCTTGTCCTCTGCTGTTAATCCAGCTTCTTCAAAAGCAAGTTCAAAAGCTCTTGAACTACCAACAGCCTCTGGATCTGGTGCTGTTACATGGTGAGCATCACAGGTATTACCATAACCTACAAACTCAGCATAAATCTTAGCACCTCGTGCCTTAGCGTGCTCATATTCCTCAAGAATAAGCATACCGGCACCCTCACCAAGTACAAAACCACTTCTCCTCTTATCAAAAGGTGTTGAAGCAGTATTAGGATCTTCATTAAGTGTAAGAGCCTTACAATTAGTAAAGCCTGCAATTGTAAGAGGTGTTACAGCAGCCTCACTACCACCTGCAATAATAGCATCAGCCAAACCATATTTAATAGCACGAAATGCCTCTCCAAGCTCGTGTGTACCTGTTGAACAAGCTGTAACCATAGGAACACATACACCCTTAGCCTTGAATTTAATAGCAACCTGCCCTGCTGCTATATTGGAAATCATCATTGGAATAAAGTGTGGAGAAACCTTTCTTGCCCCACCTGTATAAAATGCAACACTATTATCATAGAAAGCCTTCATACCTCCTATGCCTGAGCCTACATATACGCCAAAACGATCCTCTGCAACATTGCCTAAAATACCACTATCTTCTACGGCTTCCTGTGCAGCTGCAATAGCATATTGTACAAAAAGGTCTGTCTTTCTCAATTCTCTTTTTTCAATATATTTAAGAGGATCAAAATCCTTAACCTCTGCAGCTATCTTTACTTTTAAATCTGTAGCATCAAAAGACTTTATGTAATCAATGCCACATACACCGTTAATCATATTGTTCCAGGTTGTTTCTACATTATTACCAAGTGGTGTTACACATCCAACACCGGTAACCACAACTCTTCTCATTTTAGGAATTCTCCTTTCAAAAATAATTATTAATAATTAAGATTAATCCCTAAAAGGATTACATAGCCATACCGCCATCTACTCTGATAACCTCACCTGTTATATAGGAAGCCTCGTCAGAGCATAAGAATGAAATTGCGTTTGCAACATCTTCAGTCAAGCCACGCTTTCTCATTGGAATCGAAGCCTCGATAGCATCCTTTACCTTGTCGCTTAATGCGTTTGTCATATCTGTAATGATATAACCTGGAGCAACTGCATTAACTGTTACACCTCTTACAGCAAGCTCTTTGGCAACTGATTTTGTAAGACCGATTACACCAGCCTTTGATGCAGAATAATTAGCCTGACCAGCGTTACCATTAATTCCTACAACTGATGCTACATTTACAATTCTACCAGCTCTCTTCTTCATAAAATGAGAATATGTATGTTTCATCATATTGAAAGTACCTTTAAGGTTAACGTTTATAACAGCATCAAAGTCAGCCTCTTCCATCTTTAGCATTAGCTTATCTCTTACGATGCCTGCATTATTTACAAGAATATCAATACCACCAAACTCTTCAATAATCTGATTTACTACATTCTTTGATTCCTCAAAATTTGAAACGTCACAGTAGTAAAGACCAACCTTTACACCAAGTGCCTCTATTTCTTTCTTAGCATTCTCGCCCTCTTCTTCTTTACCTACATAAAGAATTGCAATATTTGCTCCCTGTGTTGCAAGCTTCTTTGCAACTGCAAGACCAATACCTCTTGATGCACCTGTAACAACGGCTGTTTTATTCTCTAAACTCATTTTCTTATCCTCCGAAATTAATTTTATATATTCAATGCTTCTAATGTAGCTTTATTCTCTACATTATAAACTGTAACATCTTTGTTGATTTTCTTTATTAACCCTGCAAGTGTTTTTCCAACACCTACTTCTATAAATGTATCTACACCCTGTTCAATAAGGTTCTCTACAGTTTTATTCCACTGTACAGGACTTTCTACCTGTGCAGTTATAAGTGATTTATAGTCATTATCATAAGGCTGTGCTGTAAAATTACTGTATATTGGCACATTAGGTTCATTAAGCTCTTTATCCTTTAGATATTCACTTAATCCCTTTGCGGCACTGCTCATAAAAGGAGAGTGAAAAGCACCACTTACTGCAAGCTTTTTAGCTATACCCTTTGATTCTTTTACAGCCCCTATAAAAGCATCTGTATTTTCTTCTGTAGTAGCAACAACGGTCTGAAGTGGACTGTTATAATTAACAGGGAATGTACTGTCAAACTTGCCTGCTAGCTCTTCTACCTTTTCAGGTGGAAGCTTTAGAACTGCTATCATTGCACCCTTACTTTCCTGAGCAGCCTTATCCATAAGCTCTCCACGCTCACAAACAAGTTTAAAAGCATCTTCATAGCTTAAAACACCACTAAAGCCAAGAGCTGCTATTTCACCAAGTGAAAATCCTGCTACATAGTCAGGCTTAATCCCCTTTTCAACAACAGCTGCCGCAGCTGCAAGATCTGCTGTAAAAACACAAGGCTGTGTATTTACTGTACGATTAAGAACATCCTGCTCTGCTTCAAAGCACTGTGATGAAGTACCCTCACGAATACTGTCAGCCATATCATAAACTGCTTTAGCCGCTGATGAGCAATCGTAAAGCTCTTTTCCCATACCTGTATACTGAGCACCTTGACCTGAAAAAACAAATGCTATTTTACCCATTTATTTGCACCACCTAATACTTGCTCTGCCTCTGTGAATATTTCTTCAATAATCTCCTTACAAGACTGTGCTTTTTTAACCATACCTGCAATCTGTCCTGCAAGAACACAACCGTTAGAAACGTCGCCCTCTCTTGCAGCTATTCTAAGCTTACCAATAGCCATTTTCTCAAGCTCTTCGTCAGAAACCTCACTGCTGTTGTACTCACACTTTGTATACTCTCTTGTAAAGGCA
>JAXJQK010000208.1:0-9591 GCA_036311185.1 Acutalibacteraceae bacterium
GAGCAGATATAATCCGCCCGCAATCAAACACAATGACACACTTACAGTGCATAATACTAAATGATTGACCTATGCAAGACGGAACCTCATAGGTGAAAGCATATCTGCTTTTCTTTATTTTCCTTAAAGATTATACCAGACCATTCACAAGAAGTCAAGCATTTTAAAATACTTTTTCATTGAATTGAGATTTTTTTCTAAAAGTGATATGATTATAAAAAACACAAGGAGTATTAAGCTATGACTAAAAATAAAAACATATTTCAGATAAAACCATTTGTAATTTTATTTGCCACATTATCTGCATTAACATGGGCTTTTGCCTTTCCACTTATCAAGCTGGGGTTTAATTTTTTTGAAATCTCAGGAGATGATGCAGGTGCAAAAACCTTATTCGCCGGTATAAGATTTTTTATAGCAGGATTAATAACGCTTGCCATTGCAAGACTTACTAAAAAATCCTTTAAGCTTGGCGATAAAACAAATATTTGTTGGCTTATATTGCTTGCTATCGTAAATACATCACTACACTATTTTTTCTTTTATATGGGGCTATCTAATTTACCAGGGTCACGTTCATCTATTATAGATTCTTCAAGCACATTTATTCTAATAATACTGGCTTGTATTATCTTCAAAAACGAGCATTTAACATTAAAAAAATCTATTGGCTGTCTGCTTGGATTTGCAGGTATTTTGATAATTAACATAAGCTTTGGCTCTACCGACAATACTGCATTTTCATTACAGGGTGATGGTATGCTGTTTATGAGTGCAATATGCTCTGCTTTTGGTGGTATATTAACACGTATTGTTACACAAAAGACTGACGCACTTGTTGTTACAGGAATAAGTCTTGGTCTTGGTGGTTTTATTATGATTATAACAGGAATAGCAATGGGAGGTCAATTAAAAACAATTAATCTATATGGCTTGATTGTTTTGTTTTTATTGGTGCTTGTTTCAACTATTGGATTCTCACTTTATAACAAATTAATCAGCTGTAATCCAGTAGGTGAAATTGCAATTTTTAACTCACTAATACCTATATTCGGCTCTATTTTATCCTGTATTATATTGGGTGAAGAGTTTTATATTAAATATCTTTTTGCTGGTATGTTAGTTGTGGCTGGTATTTATATTATAAATACACCTAAAACACTGAAATCAAAAAGCAATAAATAACTATATCCCACCCATACTATCAGAATTAATATATTCAAGACAACCACAGTAAATTGAAAATGCTATTTGCTTTTGATATTCCTCTGTTTTAAGCTTTGCAAGCTCATTATTATTTGATAAAAAACCACACTCTACAATTACAGATGGCTGTTTACAATTATAAAGCAAGTAGATATCCTTTGTTGCTTTTTTATTTTCTCTTGTATTATCAGGCTGTAGCATATTCACAACTGATAACCTTATATTTTCGGCAAGCTGTTCGCTTTTCTCTGAATTTGGTGAATAGAACACCTGTGTACCGTTATATTTTTCCTGTTCAAATTTATTCTGATGTACACTTATTATAACAGCATTAGCATTGCTATTGAAAATTTCTAATCTATTATGCATATCTGAAACCTTTTTGGATTTTATAGTTTCACAGCCCTCATCATAAATTGCAACATCGCTTGAACGTGTCATTATCGTTTTAAAGCCACCTGTTACAAACATATCGTTAAGGTATTTTGCTATGCTAAGGTTTATATCCTTTTCATTTGTGCCATCATTAGCAACTGCACCACCGTCTTCTCCACCGTGACCTGCATCTATTATTATAACGGGTAGCTCTTCCCCGTGCGTATTGGCTGTTATGTACATATTGCAACCATATAAAAATAATACAGATAATATCACAACAGAAAATGTAATTAAAATCATTTTTAAAAGCTCTTTTTTATTGAGTATCACAATAACACCCCACATTCTGTCAATAAATAATTATGAAATTCAATTCCACTATATTACAAAATTAATTCTTAATTTTAATTACATATTTGTAGAGATAGAATAGAATTTGTGATATAATAATTGTCTAGTTAAAAAGAAACGAGTGTGTTAATTATGGAATTTTATTCAACCGGTGCAGGTGCTTGGGGTAACGTTTTTGCAGTACCTGCTGATGTTGTAGACAAATATATTAAGCTTGCAGGAGCTTCTCAATTAAAGGTACTTTTATGGTTACTTAGAAATTCCTGTAGAAGAGAAAATATTACAGCTAATGATATTGCTGTAGCACTGAATATGGATCCTATTGATGTTAAGGATTGTATGGAATTTTGGATTAATGTAGGATTGTTTCACAAGAATAACGATAACGCAACAGCTGTTATAGATACACAGCCTGAGATACAGCAAAGCTATGCCGAGCCTGTACAAGCTCCTCTTGAATACGAACCAACTCTTAACAGCACTGCAACAGCTACTATATCAGAAATAAAAAACAATATGGAAAGCTACACACCACCAAGCAGAACAATTGCAAGAGTTGAAAAGCCTGACCCTGTATCAGTTGCACAGCGAATTTCTGTTGATGACGGATATGCTATTTTATTGCAGGAGGCTGAAACCATTCTTGGCAGACCACTTACACACAATGACTCCTCTACCCTGCTTATGCTACACGACAGCGACGGTTTACCATATGAAGTAATTACTATGATTTTGTATTTTGCAAAATCTGAAAACAAGATTAAAATGAAATACATAGAAGCTCTTGGCAGAGATTGGGGCGATGCTGGCATTGACACAATTGAAAAGGCTGAGGAAAAAATCGGCGAAATTATGATGACAAAAGAAGCGTGGTACATTGCCAGCAATGCATTTGGAATTAAAAACGCTGGTGCTCCAACAAAGAAACAGCTTGATTTTGCTGACCTATGGGTAAACAAATGGGGCTATGACGAGGCTATGCTTAGAACTGCATATGAAACCTGTGTAAACAGCAGAGGTGAATTTAACATAAACTATATTAACGGTATTATCAAGAAATGGCATATAGAGGGAATACTTACAGAAAAAGATCTAGCTGACAGCAAACGAAACCGAGAATTATCAAAAAATAATATTCAGACAAACAATAATAAACCAAAGCCTAAAAATAATGAAAAAACAGGCGATACCTCTTATGATATAAACGCATTTAAAGACTTTGATATATTTGAATAATGTAAGGAGACTTTACAATGGGATACGATAAAAAGGTATATACTGAAGCAAACAGTATAATACGAGAAAGAAGAAATAAGGCTTTAAAGGACGCTGATGTATTAAAGCAAAGGTTTTATAAAAATTATCCACAAGCTGAAATTGCAGAAAAAGAGCTTACCTCTACCCTCACAAAAATTACAAAGCTTATGCTAAAGGGTGGAATTGATTTAAGAGAGGCTCTTGAGGAACTAAAAAAAGAAAACCTTGCTACTCAAGAAAAGCTTAGAGCAATATACAAACAAGCGGGCATAGATGAGAAAGAGCTTGAACCGAAATATCATTGTAGCCTATGTGAGGACAACGGAAATATCGACGGAAAAATGTGCATATGCTATAAACAGCTTGTAAAAGAAATTGCTTGCAACAACCTTAACAAGCTATCTCCGTTCAAGCTTTCTACCTTTGATACATTCCAATTAAGATATTATAGCAATACAGTTGAAGAAGGATCTTCTATCTCTGACAGAGAACGTATGGCTAAATATTTTGATTTCTGTAAAAACTATGTCGAAACATTTGATGAGGACTCAAGAAACATATTAATGAAAGGTAATACAGGTTTAGGAAAAACACACCTTTCACTTGCTATAGGCAGAGCAGTTATCGAAAAGGGGTTCGGCGTTATTTACTGCTCAACCCCCGAGATACTATCTAAGCTTGAAAAAGAAAACTTCAGAAAAACAAACACAAATGAGGACTCTGAAGAAACATTAAAAGAATGTGATTTACTTATACTTGATGACCTTGGTTCAGAGTTCCATACATCATTTACTAAAAATAAAATTTACAATATTATCAATTTCCGACTTATTCATCAAAAGCCTACAATAATCAGTACAAACCTTGATTTTGACGAGCTTGAAAATGCTTATTCAAAAAGATTGATTTCAAGATTAATGGGTGAATATGTAATTATGAATTTTGTCGGTACTGACATACGACAGGCTAAAAGGCTTGAAAAGTATAAATAATTAACTGTAAACCAAAAACCCTCGAAGAGCAAAATCTTCGAGGGTTTGTTATTGCATATTAAATTACATATAACAGAAGTACTGTCCGCTTTCTGTTGTGTAAACACCTGAGCCTTGAACAAAGCCAGCCTGATAAACTACATTGTCAGGAAGAACTCTGTGTCCTTCAAGTAGCTTCTTTGCGTTTGAATAGCATCTGTCAATTGCTGATTTAGTTATTGAATCTGTAGCTGTTGGGATTGAAACACCGTCCCAGTACATAGTACCGTATGCACATTTACTTGTGATTACTCCTCTGATTGTATCAGGGAATTGTTTTGAATTAACTCTGTTAAGAACTACATTACCAACCATAAGCTGTAGTCTGTCGCTACAATATGTTGAACCTGCCTCTTGCCAGATTACAGCTGCAAGACAGTATAGGTCATCTTGAGTATAACCCTTTGTAACTGTTATTGTACATTTAGCTGTTTTACCATTATAGGTTGTTGCTGTTATTGTTGCTGTACCCTCTGAAACAGGTGTTACAAAACCACCTGCTGACTTTACAATAGCAACGTTTGTATTGTTTGATGTATACTTAATTGAATGAGAAGCAGTACCAGAATTTAATGATGAATTAAGGTCAAAGCTACTACCTGCAGGTAGTGAAAGAGATTTTTTATTTAGTGAAACAGATGTTGGTGCATTTTTAACTGTAATTTTACAGGTTACTGTTTTTCCGTTATAAGCTGTCGCTGTTACTATTGCTGTGCCTGTATTTTTAGCTGTAACAAAACCACCTGCTGCTTTTACATTAACTATATTGTCATTACTTGAAGAATATACAATGCTATGTGCAGCTGTACCACTTGGAAGCTTACTGTTCAGATCATAGGTTTCACCTATACCGAGTGTAAGACTTGTTTTGTTAAGTGATATAGATGCTGGTGCTTTTTTTACAGTAATGCTACAAGTAACCTTTTTACCATTATATGTTGTTGCTGTAATTACTGCTGTACCCTCTTGTTTAGCTGTAACAAGACCACCAGATGATTTTACTGATGCTACATATGAGTTATTTGTTGTGTACTTAATACTGTATGAACCACAACCACTTGGAAGCTTACTGTTAAGGTCGTATGTTTCGCCTATACCTAATGTAAGGCTTGTTTTGTTAAGTGATACAGATGTTGGTGCATTTTTAATTGTTACATAACATTCAGCGAAATTACCATTGCTTAGTGACGCTGTAACAACTGCAACACCTGTATTCTTTGCTGTGATTTTTCCGTTATCAACTGTAAGAATATTTGTATCTGATGAAGACCAGTTAATAATCTGTGTTGCATCATCAGTATCAATTATTGATGCATTTATTTTTACAGTTTCGTTTACACCCAATGTAATATTTGTTTTTGACAATACTACACTGCCTGTTGGCAAGGCTGTTGGTATCTCATATTCTGTAGGCTGAGTTGCCTCGTATATTTCCTCGCATTGTAAAGAAATATCATTTTCTGTTGCAAGATTATCAGTTTCATCTAATGCCTGTACGGCTGGAATAGTGCTTACTGTGATTAATGCTGTAAGTGCAATTGATAAAAGTTTCTTAGTAATTTTCATAATAATAACAGAGCTTTGTTAAACTCTAAATTCACTCCTTTATTCTTAAATCGCTTTAATACTAAACACTATTTAAAGTAATGATGTTTAGTATAAGTTTCAAAGAACAAGGTGTATTTTACAATAAAGTTACAAATTTGTAAAGTTTGTAACCGCTTGTATTTTATTGTACAATAATACTTTTAAACACTATTAAGCCCTATTTCATTAACGATATTACCAAGCATATATAAAAACTGTGCAATCTTTTTGTGTAAGATTGCACAAATTTATAAGCTGATTTTCTGCAACATAATTGATATTTTTAAATATTTTAAAACTCGTTTTTTGTGCAACATTCACTAAATAATGTTATTACTTGTAATAAATTATTTTAACGTTTTGTTGCGATTTACCAATATTTTAGCCATTTTAAGCAATTCCTCACGCCTATTTTCAAGCTGATTATTTAGAACCTGCTCAAGTAACTCATTCAGTATTTTACCTATATTTTTACCACTTTGCTCTCCCAGTAAAATTATATCATTTCCGTTTACAGATAGGTCTTTTACTGTGGTTACAAGTTTGTTATCATTTTGTAATCGGTTATAAATCTTTATAACTTCTTCGATAACTTTAACACGCTCAGCTATAACAGATGGAGTTTGAGCCTTTATATCACACAGCTTTATCTGAATATATTTTTCAAAGAGCTGTGCAGAGCCTATTTTAAAAATCATTCTTTTAACCGACTTTTCTGTAGGGTTAATTATTCTGTCGTGAAAATATACTAAGGTAGCTACTTCGTTTTTTAGCTTTGTTTCTGCTTTTAATTCTGTAAGTGTATCAAGTGTTATTCTCTTACTCTCTTTGTGATGACCATAAAAATGTCCTATCCTCTTTTCATCTTCAAAATAAGTAAGTGGCTTACCTATATCGTGAAAGAGTAAGGATAATCTTACAGAAAGATTTTGGTCAGCGTTCTGTAAAGCAGAAAGGGTATGCTCCCATACATCATAGCAATGCATAGGATTATTCTGATTAAAGCCAATCATAGGTGTAATATCAGGAATAAATACAGATATAACATCTGTAAACTCTCTTAAAACCTCTACGGAATTTTTGCCGACAATAAGCTTTTTAAATTCTGCCCATATTCTTTCAACTGCTATATTCTTTAAAAGAAGCTTATTTCTATGAATACTTTCTTTAGTTTTATTTTCAATTGAAAATCCAAGAGTTGAAGCAAATCTCATTGCACGCAATATTCTTAAAGCATCTTCGTTGAATCTGGTGTCAGGGTTACCAACTGTTCTTATAACAGAATTTTTTATATCTTCTTGCCCACCAAATGGATCTATTATATTTTCATATTGATTATATGCTATAGCATTCACTGTAAAATCTCTTCTTGATAAATCCTCTTGTACGTTGCTTACAAACATTACAGAATCTGGTCGTCTGTTATCTGAATAAGTGCTTTCTGTTCTGAATGTTGTTATTTCATAAGGTGTTTTATCAATAATTAGAGTAACTGTACCGTGCTTTAAGCCTGTATCTATTATTTCGTAATTAGGAAATAATTGCTTTACCTGATTTGGAAGTGCGTTGGTGCATATATCCCAATCATTCGGATTATTGCTCATTAAAGAATCTCTTGTACAACCACCAACAGCATAAGCCTTATAGCCTACGTTATAAAAAGTATCTATTATATATTCAACATTTTCGGGTAGAAATATCGTGTTTTTCATAAATAACCCCACTTTTAAAAAAGCCACAGCATAAGCTGTGACTTTTTCGTAATCAATTTATTATGGTAGCTTGATTTCTCCTGTTACATCTGTAAGAAGCTTCTTCATCTTTTCTGCTTCTCTTCTTGCAGCCTGTGCGAAATCCTCTGGCTTGCAATTTTCCTCTTTTTGCCAAGCACACATAATACCTCTTGATGAGTTTACGATTGCACCAAGACCGTTGCTGTCAAAGGCACCTGCAATATCATCAGCTGTACCACCCTGAGCACCATAGCCTGGAACAAGGAAGAATGTGTGTGGAAGTGCTTTTCTTAGCTCTGTAAGCTGTTCTGGATAGGTTGCACCTACAACAGCACCAACGCCTGAATAACCGTAGTTACCCATAAGCTCTGAACCCCACTGTTCGCAAAGATTACCCATATGAAGATAGATTGTTTCGTCACTTTCAAGATTCAAATTCTGTAGCTCGCCTGAGCTTGGATTTGATGTTTTTACAAGTACAAACATACCTGTATCCATATTCTTAGAAACATTGATTACAGGATTAATTCCGTCTGAACCAAGGTATCCGTTTACTGTAAGTGCATCAGCACCAAAAGCTGTTACACTCTCACCCTCGATATCTGTTAAACCAAGATGAGCAGTTGCATAAGCCTCCATAGTTGTACCGATGTCGTTTCTCTTACCATCTGTAATTACAAACATACCCTTTGATTTTGCGTATTCAATAGTTTCTGCAAGAGCCTTTACGCCCTGCCAACCGTACATTTCGTAATACGCTGCCTGTGGCTTTACAGCAGGTACAATGTCACAAAGTGCGTCAATAAGAGCCTTATTGTAAACAAGTAAAGCTTCAGCCGCACCCTCTAGGGTTTTACCATATTTAGCATATGCTTCTTCCTTTATAAAATCAGGAATAAATGCAAGTTTAGGGTCAAGACCTGCTACTGTTGGGTTCTGCATTTCTACTATTTTTTCTATTAGTCTATCAAAAGCCATTGTTCTTCCTCCAATTTCAAATTAATCTTTATATACTATCTCACCATTTAAAACGGTGTATTTTACTTTGCCCTGTAGCTTCATACCCTTAAAAGGTGTATTTATTGATTTACCGTGAAGCTTGTTTATATCTACTGTATATTCTTCATCAGGGTTAAATATAACAATATCTGCATTATCACCTACTGAAAGTTTACCAGCTGGAATATTCAAGATTTCAGCTGGATTTACTGACATCTTTGAAATAAGCTGTGGTAATGTAAGAATACCCTTATTTACAAGATATGTTATACCTACAGAAATTGAAGTTTCCATACCTATTGAGCCATTTGGTGCAGATTCAAAATCTTGCTTTTGCTGTGGTGTATGAGGTGCATGGTCGGTAGCAATTGCATCAAGAGTGCCATCACATAAGCCATCTATTATAGCCTGTACATCATCATCACATCTTAATGGTGGGTTCATTCTAAAATCTGCATCACGTGCTAAAAGTGCTTTTTCAGTTAATGAAAAATAATGAGGTGCTGTTTCTGCTGTTACCTTTACCCCTCTGTTTTTTGCATCTCTTATAAGTGCAACAGAGGTTTTTGTGCTTACGTGGCAAATATGAATAGGTACATCATATGCAGCGGCAAGTGCAATTTCTCTTGCTGTGCCTGTGTCCTCGGCAGAGGCAGGTATACCCTTTACATTAAGCTGTTCACTTACTGCACCCTCGTTTATCTTTCCACCGTCAGCAAGGAATAAATCCTCGCAGTGTGCAACTACGCACATATTTTTCTGAGGAGCCTTTTTCATAGCATCAGCCATAAATTTTGTATTTTCAACAGGTCTACCATCATCTGACAGTGCTATTACCCCTACTTTTGCAAGCTCGTCCAAATCTGTAGGCTCTTCGCTTTTTAGTCCTTTTGTAATTGCCGCAGCCACATATACTTTTGCCTTAGCATTTTTTGCTTTTTCATTTATATATTCAACAACCTCTGCACAATCAGTAACAGGGTTTGTATTTGGCATAGCAAGTAGGCTTGTTACACCACCTGCAGCAGCTGCATTACAGCCTGTGATTA
>JAXJQK010000209.1:0-8302 GCA_036311185.1 Acutalibacteraceae bacterium
ATTAACAGGAGAAACAGTTATTGAATTTTTTAGATGTTCATAGGTCATATCAAGCTTAAGATTTTTTATAACCTTGTTAATTACAGTATCAGACTTAATGATTATAGAATAAACATCTGCAAGATCCTGAGCAGCTGTAATTTCAGCTGAATTAAAGCCCGTAGACTCACCTGATCTGTTATTTACAATAATCATAGCACTTGCCTTGTACTCTTTGGCTACAAAGTATTTTGTCCAAACAAAGTTACCCACACCGAATAAAACTGTTACCAAAATAATTGGTATAATATGCTTTGTTATAACCTTTAACAAGGTTGATAAATCAATTTCCAGCTCCTTATTATTGCTCATCATAATTCCCCTTATATTTACAAATTATTATTACTATCATTATACATTATTAATAAAAAACCGTCAAGCACTCCGTACACTCTATAAAAACTTTGTTAATTTTTTATTAAAAAAGATATCGTTTTTTTAATCTTAGTCTACGATTTCTACCATATAAAACATTAACTATCTTATAAGCAATATTCACCAAATATTTAATTAACATTTGGTGAATACTTCAATTCAAACAGCTGTATGCAAATGCATACAGCTGTCCTTTACTGCTTGTTTATTACAACCTGATATGGTATTTTTATTCCGTTTTTATCAAATGCGATATTTATTTGTTCCTCTATCTTGTAGTACAAATCCCAATAATCCTCTGTTTTACACCAGAATTTAACATCTAAGGTTAAGCATCTGTCATTTTGACTGAAAACACCTATTACTGCTTCTTTCTCGTGCAATATTTTTTTGTTATTATCTATAACCTCTCTAATAATTTTCTTAGTAGCCAAAACATCGTTATTATACGATATATTAAAAGTAAGGTCTACTCTTCTTTCGCTATTACTTGAATAATTTATTACACTTTCACTTGTTACATTCTTATTTGGGATAACAATTTCTTTATTGTCAGCGGTATTCATATGCGTTGAAAATAAAGAAATTTTTGTTACTGTACCTTCATCTTGATCTATTTTAAGATAGTCTCCTTTTTTAAATGGTTGTGTAAATATAAGTAAAATACCACTTGCAACATTACCTAAGGTATCCTGTAATGCCAAACCTACAGTTACTGTAGCTGCACCAAGAGCTGTTACTATAGTACTTACATTTACCCCCAGTTGACCCAATGCTGTCAGTATAACTGCTATTCTTAAAGTTATAAGGATAAGAGATTTAAAAAAGTAAACAGCTGCAGGATCTACCTTGCTTTTCTTTATACAATTGACTATAAACTTTGTAAGATGCTTTGATAAAACCCAACCAACTAACAACAAAATTATAGAAAATATAAGGTTAGGTAAAAACTCAAGAAAAGAATCTAAAATCTTTTTTAAAAATTCAGGTTGAATACTTAAAATCTCCTTTATACCCATTGGACTGGTTTTCTGAAAAAGAATATTATTAAACATACAATTACCTCTTACTTGTTATTAATTATATGATAAACAATATTAGCAAATTCTATTGCCTGTGTATTAACAAGTGGTTTATCCGAAAACAGTCCACTTACTACTGTACCATCACCAAAGTAAACAACACCACTGCCACAAGCAGAACCATTGCTAAAACAACCTGTATATCGGTGGTCGATATACAATATCGTTCCTTTTCCATCAGGTACACCATTATTAAGCTGTCCTGAATAAACCCCGTTCATCATTGGTTGCTCTACAACAAACTCTCTGGAAGTTCTGAATTTTTCGTAATCAGTATCTTTTAACTTAGATACATACTCAAGAGGTTGCATTTCTCTGGTTGAAACCTTCATACTTTTCAGTGGCTGTCCGTTTTTAAATATACCCTCAAAGAGTTTTTCACCATATTCTGTAAAGGTACAACCCATTCCTTCTCGTAAATTAGCCTTTATATTACCATCATACACAACACTTAAACCATCTTCAGAATATTCTCTCATATATTCACATTCGCCATTGCTGTATATACATTCACTTATCAATATACCTTTTTTGATAATGTTTATTCTACCGTTAGGTAAACCATTTGTAAAATTACCAGCCATTGAGGTTTCATCATCAATTGTGAGTAATCCTGCACCGTTATATGTATTGTTGCTCCACATACCACTATATTCTATTCTAGAATTATTATATTTTATACCAAAACCAGAAAAAACATCATTTTCAAAAGAACCCATATAAACGCATTCGCCATTAGAGTATAATCTTCCTGTACCTGATTTTACACCCTCTGAAATCTGTCCGTCATAAACCTTTTGACCATTTTCATAACAAATACCATTTCCATCAGGCTTATTATCAATAACTACACCATTATATTTTATTAGTCCATTCGCGTCATAAATTACAAGCTTACCCTTAGCTACACCGTTTTGAAACTTTCCGTCACTGTAGCTACCATCAGAATTATAAAGTCTTCCATCACCATTATACAAGCCTTTTTTCCACTGACCTGTGTATATAATCGCTCCTGTTGATGAACTTAGCTTGCCTGTTCCATTAGGTTGACCTGCTGAAAATTCGCCACTATAAACATCTCCGTTTTCATAGGTTAACACACCATTACCACTATAAAGGTTACGTTTAAACTCTCCTGTATACTTAATGGAGCCATCAGAATTAAAAAGAATACCCTTACCCTCTTTATTTCCGTTTTTATACTCACCATTATAAACTAGAGTACCATCAGCAGATATAATTGTACCATACTGTAATGGCTCTCCGTTTTTATACTTCGCTATGAACATTTCACCGTTTTCAGTGTTAAAATTAATTCCGTTCTGTTGTGATTCTGTGCGATTACCTGCAAAAGTAAGCCTACCATTTTTATCAAACTTTGCATAAATAAACTTTTTAGTATTATCACTATAATCTGCAACAGTAACACTTCCATCTGTTGCTCTGAACTCTATACCAAAGCCATTATACTTATCACTTGAATAATTACCTACATATGAAACCTTGCCTGTTTTAAAGAATGACACACCAAAACCATTCTTCATATCTTCTTTATACTCGCCCTCGTATACGGTTTGACCTTTGGTTGTCTGTGTTCTTCCATAGCCGTTTCTGTTGTTAAATTCATCAAGTGTACCAAAATATAATCCTTTCTCTTTTTGTGAGAGCATAACAACTTTATCAGAATTAGCTTCAGGAGAATTATCAGTAGTTTTCTTTTTGTTATTGCACTGCATATTAGGAACAGAAGGTACAACTGTAGGAGTAGGAATTACAGGCTGTGAAATCTCCTGAGTTTGTTGCAATACTGGAGCTTCACTCTGAACATTAGGTGTTTTATTTGCAGGCTGACTATTAAATACAGGCTGTACAACAGATTGAACAGGTATATTTGAAACAGCAGTAAACACCTCTGTAGTATCTGCAAGATTTTTGAACTGAGAATTTTCTTTTAATGCACTAATGTTAAAATATTCCTTTACTTCTGACTGTTTCTGTGATTTAACAGTGCTTTCGGTGGCACTTTTTACGATATTTAACCATTTTTCTTCTGTTTCATCATCACCAAAATAATAGGTAACATTATTAACCGTTGCAGTTACCTCTGGCTGGCAGATTGCAACCGCCTTTTGAAGCTCTGTAGTATCATCTGTAAGTGGCAACGCATAGAGAATTTGAGGAAATGATGCTGTTGCATCATACATTGCTATAGCTGCTCTATCATCATTAAGCCACGGCATAAGACAAACTACAGGCTCTGCAGTATAGTGTTAAAATACTCTGTTTTTTGCCAAATATGTGAGTGATTAAAATACATTTTTTTATTTACAGCACCATCAGTATTTTTATAAAGAATTATATAGCCTGCTGGCTCGGTAGCAATTTCTTCGGTTACATTACCATTTATGGTTGTTTTCCACTTAAATTTTCCCTTTGGGTCAATCTGATATGTAAACGAATATTTTATGCCATCAGCTGTAAAAAACACCTTATCCTTAATTTTTTTGCCACGGCTGATAAAATATTTATTACGGGCATCTGTAAGAATATCAATAGGTGAATTATTAAATTCTTTATTATTAAAAAATACATTAAGATAAATACAGGATTTATCAAGCTGTTCTTTTTTTTGAATGTTCATTTTTATCCTCCCACATATTTAGAATAAACCACTGTTTATAGTACTACAAAATTATTTTTTTTTCAAGATGTACAACAAAACCAACAGACATTATGTGCTAAATGCCTGTTGGTTTTTTATTTAAGTTATTAAACTTGATTTTTTTACAGAGATATTTACGGTAGTTTCGCTGTTGAAGCACCAGCACTTATTAAGCTGTGACATACCTATTATTACTGGCAATTCCTGAGAACCCTCAAAGCCTTCTGCCAATGTACTTAGATCTACTGTAGCAGATATATTTTCTGTTGTAAATTCACTTATGATTTCCTTTGGACCAGCCATAGAAATATCTATTGATTTAGTTGAAACCTGTGCCGAATACCCCTTAGGAACATTTTTAAGTTTAATATCCGATACAGTTACAACAGTTGATGTATATCCACTTAAATTAAACGATATTTTCGCCTGTTGCTCATCACTTAAATTAACACAGCCTGTAGGCAGGGTTATATTCCTTGTAAGCTGTGTAGTTGTAGGAGCAAGCTTATTGAAATCTACGGGATCAAGCCTTATTTCTGTAAGCCCCTCAAGCACGCTCTCAGTACTTGCTACTGTGATAGTTGAAGGAGATACTTTAGCAATTTTTTCTACATCAACACCATTTGGAACGTTAACAAATGAAGGAACAACAGGAATTTCTTTTTTCGGAAGAATTTGAATTGTAACATCAATCATAGTTGGTGTTACAGAAAGCAATTCGTTTTCTATCAACTCTCCATCAGAATCTAATAGCTGTATTGGAAGCTTCTTTACTATATTTTCTTTTTGTTCGCCTTTTATTTTGTCATATACCTGTACCTTATTTATTTTTTTAACCTCTTGTTCAGCTCCTGTAACAACCACTTTATCCTGTGATATAACAGGCTGTGAAATATAATAGCCTGTGCTGACAGGTACAGTAACAGCTGATGTGTCTATATTTTTAGAAATAGAAAACTCCTGCTGTCTTTCTTTATCTACAGTTACATTTATTACCGAAGGTGTAACTGATACGATTTCATAATCTGTTTTTACACCAACTTTTTTTGCAGAAAGACCCAAAGCGTATGTATTAGCAACATTAATACTATTTGTATTCTGTGCCAACACCTGAATATCACTGCTTGATATTGAACCAATGGTAAGTCTGTTACCTTTAATTTGTACTGTAACTTTGGTATCTCCTCCACGATAAACCCTAAGACCGTCATTTTGTGCTTGCTCTGGAAGCTCTATTGTAATGGGTACATCTGACACTACTGTAATATTTTCTTCATCAGAGGTAGATGCAAAAGCCACCCAGAAAACACAAGCCAGAACAAACGACAGCAACAGCAAAAATTTTGAATTTGTAAACAGCTTTCTCGTATTAAATTTACTTTTTTTCGTCTGATGTTGTTTGTTCATTAGTGATTTTCTTATCCTTTCTTATTGCTGAAAAAATGGGAATAAAATCAGCAATATCGTTTCTTGTATAATCAGGAATAATAAGCGTTTCGAGCCTTAGTTCAAGCTCGTTGCTGTTCTCCATTTTCATAAGCCTGCCATGATGAGCAAGAGAAATATTACCTGTTTCTTCTGAAACTACTACTATAACAGCGTCAGATTCTTCACTCATACCTAATGCTGCACGATGACGTGTACCTAAATTAACATCAACCTCTGCGTTTTTTCTTGTTAATGGTAAAATACAGCCTGCCGAATATACTCTGCCATTACGAATAATAGTTGCACCATCGTGTAAGGGTGCTTTATTAAAAAACATATTACCAAGCAACGAAACCGATGGCAGAGCATCTATTATTGTACCTGTTTTAATTATATCACCAAGCTTTGTTTCTCGTTCAAAAACAATAAGTGCACCAACCTTTTGTTGGCTGAAGGTTTTTGCAATAGAAACTACATCTCGTACACATTTTTTATTTAGCTCTACAATCTGTTCGTTTTCGTCTGGTATAGAAAAACCAAATGTTTTTGAAAATTTACTGCGTCCAATTTTTTCAAGAGCGTTACGCACTTCTGGCTGAAACACAATAATAAGTATAAGTACACCAAACTCTACAAACATTTTGAGCAAGGTAGAAAACATTGTAAGATTAAATAACGTAGACATAAAATAGACTACAAGAAATAGCACCAATCCTTTTAAAAGCTGAACCGCCTTTGTATCTCTTACAAATTTAATAACTGCATATATTACAGCTGTAACACATACAATATCAACGGCATCTTTTACTTCAAAGGTTTTTATAACCGATAGAAAGGACTGAAACCAAGATAAAATCGTTTCCATTTTTTTCATTCCCTTTGAATATCAAATTTTCTAAATTACATATAAAGTAATTCTATCACAAAATATAAAAATGTGCACTACCTAAATGAAAAAAATTTACGCTTTATAAGAAATATTTCTTACTGCATTAATCACAGCATTTATATCTGAATTTTTATTGAAATATGAAAGTGATACTCTTACGGTGCCTTGCTCTTCTGTTCCTAATTTTTTATGTGCTAATGGTGCACAGTGTATACCTGCTCTTACTGCGATATTATATTTTTCACTTAACAATACAGCAACGGTTTCACTATGCATATCACCTATATTAAAGGAGAGAAGTGGAGCCTGATATTCCTTTTCAGGCTTAGGTGTATACAATCTTACAGCGTTAATTTTTGATAATCCCTCATACAGCTGTGCAAGCAATGCAAATTCGTGATTAAAAATTTTTTGCGTAGTTGTTTTTTTCACAAATTCCACACCATTTAGCAAGCCACATATTCCAGGGAGATTACATGTACCACTTTCAAATTTATCTGGTGTTACTATTGGTTGCATAATCTCTATAGAGCTACTTCCTGTTCCACCACATACTATAGGTGGAATTTCCTCCGGATTTCTGATATACAAAATTCCTGTTCCCATTGGGCCAAACAAACCCTTATGCCCTGCTGATGCTAAAAAATCAATATTCATATTCTCAACATCAATCGGCAAAACACCAGACGACTGTGCAGTATCTATAAGAACCTTTATATTATACTGGTGTGCTAAAGCAATAATTCTTGCTATAGGCAATATTGTTCCTGTTACGTTTGATGCGTGCGTTATTACAAATAATCTTGTTTTCTCGTTGATTGCATTTCTGAAATTATCTAAGGTTGCTTCAAAATCTCCGTGTATAACCTTAACAGGTGTGTACGTTACACCTATATCACTTAATGCTTGTAGTGGTCTTAATACAGAATTATGCTCCAGTTCAGACACTACAACATGGTCATTTGTTTTAAGATAGCCTTTTATCACTGTATTCAATGCATAGGTACAGTTTTGTGTAAAAACTATATTCTCTACATTTTTTATATTATAAATTTCTGCTATAGCCTCTCTGCATTTATACACCTGTTCTGCAGATGTAATGGACATTTTATGCCCACTTCTTCCAGGATTAGCACCAAATTTTTGCATAGCATTATTTACAGCACTATAAACACTGGCAGGCTTTGGAAATGTAGTAGCTGAATTATCCAAATATATCATTTTTTCTCTTCACCCTCTGTTATTTCTAATATTTCAATCCCGCTATCTTTAAGCAAATCAACTGCTTTTTGCAGATTTCTATATAACACCAAACTATAGCTACAGCGTGCCTTATTTGAATATTTTTGTGATTTCACTATATCCACATATATACCATTATTTTTTAAAATAGATTTTGCTTTCATTGCATAGGTTATTGAAGATACCATAATAAACTGCCTTGACATATACTTCACCTCTTTATACTTGATAAGGCTTTTTAACATAATATGCCACACAGTCTGTGTTAGTGATATTATCCCTAAACTCTATTTTATAATAGTAGTTTTAATTAATAGGTAAAAAATAGATACCACCCGAAACGAGTGGTATCCTAAAATTAAAAAATTCTTAAATTGCAATAACAAATTGAACACTTTTTTTAGAATAGAGCCCGGCTTTTCTAAGCCGGCTTAATTTCCAACAAGCACAAACATCTAACGGTGTCAAGGTCTCCGTAAGTCGAGGTGTAGCCGATACCTTGATGCTGTTAGATGTTTGTGCTAATTGAAGCGTAGATTTTGTCTAACTCTTTCTCAAACATTTCTTCTGGCGTATGATATGATA
>JAXJQK010000210.1:0-9308 GCA_036311185.1 Acutalibacteraceae bacterium
ATAACCTTACTTTCCTCATAAGCACAATATGGACATTTCATAAATGGTGCCTCCTAAATCACTTTTAGCATATTATACCATGCAACGGTGATATTTGCAAGCAATATAGTTTATATTGACTATATATCTGCAAAATTCGTATTCATATGATTATATGAATCAATCAATTGCTCAAGAGTTTCAAAGTTTTTACGGTAAACCTCTATTACAGCACTACCGTTAAAACCTTGAGTTCTTATCTGAGATAAAATTTTTCTATAGTCCATTTCACCTGTTCCTGGTAACATACAATCATATGTGCTATTGTTGTCGTTTATATGCAGATGAATTATTCTGTTGGCCATAGCTGTACACATATCATATGGATTGTTGCCCGAACGTACAGCTTGCTTTATATCAAAAACAAAGTCAACATCATCATTTAAATATGTTCTCATCTTTTTTATAAAATCAGGACTTTGACTTCTAAAGAGATTTACATTTTCCTGTGCTAAGGTTACACCCATTGATTTTGCTACTTGTCTAAGCTTATAATAACGTTCAAAGTATTCTTCATCAGGAACACCACCGTTATTTGCAAAACGTTTATCACCATGTAACACGATCAACTTAGCACCAAGCTCGCCTGCAAAGCTATAGTAACGTTTATAAAATTCTATAGCATCAGCAAAACGTTTTTCGTAGTCAGAAAATATCATAATATATTCATATCCTGAAGTAAAAGGATGAATAGAGGTTACAGTCATATTATAAGCTCTAATAATATTATTAACTTTCTTTGCGAATTCAGTGGTTAATTCGCTTTCTGTATTTGAGAAAATTTCTATTGATTTTATATTATTTTCAGCCAGTAATTTTATTATTTCAAGAGAATCCTGAGGATAAAAACAGGCTGATGATATACCAAATTGCATTGTATAGCTCCTTAAAAAATTATACTTTTAATTTTACTTTTTTAAAAATATTCACCGATATGATTATTGAGGATAGTATAAAAATAAAAATGCTTATCCATTGTGATGTTGATAAAATACCAAAAAATCCTCGCTGAATATTATCACCACGAATAAACTCATTTATAAATCGTACAACAGAGTAAATAAAACCATAAATCCATATCAACATACCATGGGGTAATTTTTTACATCTACATAGCATTATAGTAAGTAATATACATATAAGTATATTTTCACTAGCTTCCAACAGTTGTACAGGGAATCTGCAAACTCCGTTAGCAGACTCTACTATAGAATAGCGATATGTAAAACCTATTTCAGTTTCTATTCCGTAACAACAACCAACTAAAAAGCAACCAATTCTTCCAAATGCGTGGAACAATGGAATACAGGGCGACAGAGTATCTGAATATTCATTTATATCCAGCTTTGCTTTTTTCATATAAATATAACTACCTATGCAAGCTCCAATTAAACCACCGTAAAATACCATTCCACCAAATATATCAAAAAAATAAAAGGAAAAAGCTCTTATACTTTCAAATAATCTGTCTGGATGTGTAATAACAAAAATAATTTTATTAAAATGAGCAATCCCATATACAATATGTGCCATTATAAAAGCAGAAATTCCTGCAACTAATCCAATAAGCACGTATTCTATATCCTCAATATTTTTGCGTTTTTTCCTTGTAAATAATAATAGCAGAAAACAGGCTAAAACACCGAGAACTATCATAATTCCATAGTATGGAAGCTCTGCTCCAAGAATGTCAACAGTAGTAAACAATATAATTTCACTTCCTAAAAAACAAGGCAGTGTGTAATCACACTGCCGAATAAATATTCATTTAATTACAGATAATCGTCAGAATCGAAATCATCAAGATCGTATTCATCAAAATCAAAATCGAAATCATCGAAATCTTCAGAGTAACTATAGTCATCACCGTATGTATAATCATCAGAATCATCTAAATTTAAAGTAGTAGCACAAGATAGGCAAGATAAACATGTAAAAACAGGTATAATTGACAATATAGAACCTATAACACTTAAAACAACACCGCCTGTAGCCTTACCTTTGTTAGTGTAAACTCCGCTTAACTTGGATTTTTTATGATATCCTGCACCTATTACAATACCTATAATACCTAAAATTAAAGATGCTAATGGTAAAATGCTAGATAGTATAACACCTGCACCTATTGAAAATAATGCAGAATCTGTTTCTGGGGTAGTGCCTGAAGCAACATCACAAGCTACAGCTATTGAACCCCAGAATAAAACTATACCTACTACAGCAACTAAACAGCTTATTATACCCATTACAAGTGAAACAGTAGCCTTTGATTTAATGGTGTCTTCACCAAGGTTTTCATATACACCCTGCGTATTATTTACCTGCTGGTTTCCATAATTATACTGATTATTACCAATTTGATTATTATTAATTTGGCTATTATCAACTGGTATATAACCAAAATTCATATTAGGCTCACTATAATTACTGTTATTTGAAGTACCGTCCAAGCTATTTTGATATGTTTGGTTTGGGTTAAATCCAGTATTATTTGAATAATTAACGTTAGAGTCAAAGCCTCCGGAAGGATTAATGTTTTGTGTGTAGGAATTGTCATAATGCGAGCTAGTATTTGAAGGGGTTTGATTCATTCCCCAACCACTATCAAAATTATTTTGATTTATTGTATTAAAGTTATTGTTATTCTGCTGACCTAAATTCCATTCATTATTATTTTGACCGAAGTTATCTGTGTTTTGCTGATTAGTTTCGGTGGTATTATCAGAATTGTTATTAGGAACAGAACCCCAATTATTATCAAAGTTATTATTGTTGTTCATTACACAATACCTCCATTTCAATATTTATTCTACTAAATATTAATTGTAAAGTCAACTTAAAAATAAATAAAAGAAAGTAATAGTATATAACGTTTTTTGTTCCGTTAATAATTTATTTACAAATAGTGTAAATAATGTTTACAAAAAATTAGCACTCTCTCATCTTAAGTGCTTGCAAAAAATACTGATGTGATATATAATACTTTTTAAGGAAAAAGCTGTAAAGCTTTTTGATGAATTTGATAATAAATAATTGAAATTAGGAGAGATTTTTTATATGAGTAATCCAATTTTTAAAATTGAAATGGAAAATGGTGATGTTATTAAGGGAGAGCTTTATCCTGAGATAGCACCAAACACAGTTAATAATTTTATCAGTCTTGCTAATAGTGGATATTATAATGGTTTAACATTCCACAGAGTAATTTACGGATTTATGATTCAGGGTGGATGTCCTGACGGTACAGGCTGTGGTGGCCCAGGCTACGGAATAAAGGGAGAATTTGCACAAAATGGCTTTAATAATACATTGAAACACACAGAGGGTGTAATTTCAATGGCACGTTCTGCAATGCCAAACTCAGCAGGCTCACAGTTCTTTATTATGCATAAGGATGCACCACATCTTGATGGTTCTTATGCAGCATTTGGTAAGGTAACAGATGGTATGCAGTTTGTAAACGCTATTGCAGAATGTGATACAGACTATGCTGATAAGCCACTCGATGCACAGATTATGAAATCAGTTACAGTAGATACTTTAGGTGTTGAATATCCTGCACCTGAAAAAATGTAATTTAAATACTTAAATACAATATCCACTACAGCGTTGTAGTGGATATTACTACGTATATAGAAATAAAATTATTTTAGAAAGAGGTTATATAAATGGAAAAGAAGGATTTTAAAGCCGAGTCCAAACGATTAATGGATCTTATGGTTAATTCAATCTATACTCATAAGGAGATTTTTCTTAGAGAAATTATTTCAAACGCAAGTGATGCACTTGATAAACTACACTTTGTTTCTCTTACAGACCAAACAGCAGAAAAGTTGCCTGAATTATTTATAAGAATAGATGCTGACAAAGATAGCAGAACTTTAACAGTTAGCGACAATGGTATAGGTATGTCATATGAAGAGCTTGAAGAGAATTTAGGTACTATCGCAAAAAGTGGAAGCTTTCAATTCAAAAGCGAGCTTAGTGAAAATGAGAAAACTGATATTATCGGTCAGTTTGGTGTAGGCTTTTATTCAGCGTTTATGGTAGCTGATGAGGTTACTGTTATTACAAAGAAATATAATAGCGACAAGGCTTATATCTGGAAATCAACAGGAGCAGATGGCTATACAATAGAAGAAACAGAAAAAGACGGTTGTGGTACTCAGATTATTATGCAAATAAGAGAAGATGCAGAATCAGAGGATTACTCACAGTATCTTGAAAGCTACAGAATACAATCTCTTATTAAAAAATATTCCGATTATATCAGCTTCCCAATTAAAATGGAGGTTGAAAGTACAGTTAATACAGCCACAGATTCAGAAGAGCCAAAGTATGAAACAGTAAAAGAGATTAAAACACTCAATAGTATGGTTCCAATTTGGAGAAAAAACAAGAGTGAGGTAACTCAAGAGGAATATAACAATTACTATAAAGAGAAATTTATGGATATGACAGATCCACTTGCAACAATAAACGTAAGTGCAGAGGGTACAGTGTCATATAAAGCTTTAATGTATATTCCCGCTGTAGCACCATACGGCTACTATACATCTGAGTCTGACAAAGGCTTACAGCTGTATTCAAATGGAGTAATGATTATGGACAAGTGCGAACAGCTTGTTCCTGATTATTTCAAATTTGTAAAGGGTGTTGTTGATTCTCAAGATTTGTCACTTAATATTTCAAGAGAGCTTTTACAGCATGACAGACAGCTAAGTATAATTGCAAAGAATATCGAAAAGAAGATTAAAACAGAGCTTCAAAAGCTACTCAAAAACACACCAGATAAATACGAAACCTTTTGGAAAGCATTTGGTTTGCAGATTAAGTACGGTATAGCATCAAGCTATGGTATGAACAGAGAAGCATTGCAGGATTTATTGGTATTCAGAAGTTCAGCTGTAGATGGATATACAACATTAGCTGACTATGTTTCAAGAATGCCTGAAAGCCAAAAATACATTTATTATGCTTGTGGTGATACAGAGCAAAGAATTAAGGCGTTACCACAAACTGAGCTTTGCAAAGATAAGGGTTATGAATTTCTTTATTTCACAGATGATATTGATGAATTTGTTGCAAAAACACTTATGCAATACAATGAAAAAACAATTATGTCAATAGCAGATGAAAAAGCAGAGCTACAATCTGACGAGGAAAAAGAAAAAACAGAAAAGCAGGCTGAGGAAAATAAGGAGTTACTTGAATTTATTGCAGATAAGCTAAGTGGTAAAATTGCAAAAGCTGTTATTTCTAAAAATCTTAAATCACACCCTGTTTGTCTATCAGCTGAGGGTGCAGTATCTATTGAAATGGAAAAGTATTTTGCACAAATGCCAGGCGATGAGCCAAAGCCAACAGCCAGCAAGGTGCTAGAGCTTAATGCTGACCATAAGACCTTTAATGCACTTAAAACTGCTTATAGCAATGATAAGGAAAAAGCAGAAAAAATTGCAAAAATTTTATATGCACAATCTCTACTTATTGCAGGCTTGCAGATAGAAGACCCTGTGGAATATTGCGACCTTGTTTGTGAACTGTTCTAATAAAGGCAATATCAATAAAAGCAAGAAAAAAGGAAACAAATTATCGTTATCTATCTTCTTTTTTGTTTTCGGGTTACCATAACTATTTACATAGAGTCTAAAAAAGTAGGATTTTCCTAGTACAGAAAATCCTACTTTTTCTACAATTGGAGCACACAAGTTCTAAAACTTGTGTGCTTTTAATATTTTATTATGTATTTATAACTCTTTGTTTTCTTGATTTTTACTGTTATTTTTCTCAATGGCTACCTTTAGTAACTGTAAACCAAGGATTATTGCTCCTCCAAGTAAAAAGAAAAGAATGCTAAATGTTCCAACGCTTAATGTTGGTAATGAGAACGAACCCCAGAATGTCATTGCAGGCATGGGTGTATCTAATGTAGAAGGACCATTCGCAATAGCATAAAGTGAACCAATCATCAAGCCAATTATAAAGTACATCATACTTGAACGAGCCTTATTAAGTGCAAGTTTAACAAGCTTGATAAACAACAAAATACCAACTAGTACACCTATCCCAAATACGATCACAGTGGGTAATACACTAAAATTAAGATGCATTAGTTCTTTTATTGAGTTTATAACAGTAAGATATACACCCATAATAAGTAATATTGTTGAACCTGAAATACCTGGTAGTATCATTGCTGAAATTCCAAGCATACCTGAAAGGAACAAGTAGGCGTATGAACCAAAGCCTGATGAAAGAGCTCCACCATCTTCTGAACTACCTGATGGATTAAACATAGCTAAAAGAACTACAAGTGCTATTCCTATAGCTGTGAAAATCAAATTGTAGTATTTTGATTTTAGAGTTTCTTTCTCATCTCTAATAATAACAGGGATTGAAAAAACAATAAAGCCTAAAAATACTGAGCTAATAGCATAAATATGTGATTCGAAGACACTGGTTAGAATTAATATAGCCAGAATCATACCAATTGCCCAGCCTATACCTATCTTTACCAGGAATTTTAAAGCTTTAATTTTCTCATCCTTTGAACCTGTAACAAGTGCATCAAGTGAAGAAATAAATTCATCGTAAAAGCCTAAAATAAAGGCAATCGAACCGCCTGAAACTCCTGGTACACTGTCAGCAAGAGCCATTAAAAAACCGCCTATACTGTGCATAAACCTACCTCTTTCCAAAAAATATTCAATTTGCTTAAAGCAGATAACATTAATTATACTCTATGCACATATAAAATATCAATAGTTTTATTACACAAATTTAATATTGACATCTAAAAAATTATAAACTAAAATAAATATTATATGTGTATATTCGACTTTTAATTTACATTATTGTTAAGAGGTTTATATGAAAAAAAATAAAAAAACTCTTATATTAAGAGTAGTATTTACAGCTCTTACACTGGCACTTACAGCCTTTATATGGTTACACTCTTTAGCTTCGGCTGATGAATCTGCAAATGAGAGTGCAGGTGTACTTGCGTTTTTAAATAAAATTCTTGCAGGATTAGGAATTGAGTCAGAGTTAACAGATTTTATCGTGCGTAAGCTTGCTCATTTTCTTGAATTTACTGCATTTGGTGCATCACTGTTTGCAACATATATATCGTACACAAACAAGCTTGCTAAAAATATACCAAATATGCTGTTTGTTTTGTTGGCTGTACCTGTTATTGATGAAACATTACAGTATTTTTCACCTGGCAGAAGCCCGCAAATAAGTGATGTTCTGATTGATTTCAGTGGTTGTATTACAGGTCTTATTTTTACAGCTTTAGTTTTTGCAACTATAAACTTTTTAAGTAAGAAAAAATCAAAAGAACTATATTCTAAAGTTTCATAAGAAAGGAATTGATAAAGAAATGGAAAATGTAAAGGAAAACAAAATGGGACATGCTCCCTTGCTAGGGTTGATTACATCTATGGCTGTACCGGCTATGTTTTCTATGATTATTCAGGCATTGTATAACATAGTTGATAGTATATTTGTTTCTCATTACAGCGAAGCTGGTCTTACAGCTGTCTCACTTGCCTATCCGTTACAAATGCTTATTATTGCAGTAAGTGTTGGAACAGGTGTAGGTGTTAATTCATTAGTATCTCGTAAGCTGGGTGAAAAGAATTTTGACGAAGCAAATAAGGCTGCTTCTCACGGTTTATTGCTGGGCTTTTTCAATTGGCTTGTATTTTTTATTTTAGGATTAACTATTGTAAAACCATTTATTAATGCTTTTACAGATGATCCTGAAATCGCAAGGATGGGTATTGAATATTTATCTGTTGTAATGATTTATTCGTTCGGATGCTTTATTGAAATTGTAATAGAAAAAACTCTGCAAGCGACAGGTAATATGATATTCCCTATGCTGTTTATGTTGTCAGGTGCTATTACTAACATTATCCTTGACCCTATATTCATATTTGACTCATTTATGGGTATGAAATGTTTTGGTATGGGTGTAAAGGGTGCTGCAGTAGCTACTGTAATAGGACAAATTTTATCAATGATTTTTGCTTTGGTTGTACTATTTTTTAAAAAGCATGATGTACATATTTCATTTAAAAATTTTAGATTTTCACTGAATATAATAAAAAATATTTATGCTGTTGGAATACCTGCTATAGTTATGCAATCTATAACCTCTGTAATGCTTGTATTAGTAAATAGTATTCTTACTAAGTTTTCAAATTCAGATATTGCAATATCTGTGCTTAATATTTATTTTAAGCTACAATCCTTTATATTTATGCCTTGCTTTGGGCTTACACAAGGATTGATGCCTATTATGGGCTATAACTATGGTGCAAGAAACAAGCAAAGATTGACAACAGCTCTAAAATACGGTTGTTGTATTGCTGGTGTGATTATGACATTAGGTACTATAATATTCCTTACTATACCTGATATTCTTATGGGTATGTTCAATGCAAATAATGAAATGCTTGAAATTGGCTGTATAGCATTAAGAGTTATTTGCTTATGCTTTATACCTGCCGCTATTGGTATTGTATTTTCCTCATTCTATCAAGCAACAGGTCACGGATTAAGAAGTATGACTATTTCAATGCTAAGGCAACTTGTTATTCTTGTACCGGCTGCATATTTATTATCTAATATAGGATTAAATGCAGTTTGGTTTGCTTTCCCTATTGCTGAGGCAGGTGCACTTATTCTTGCTATTACATTCTTTATAAATCTTTACAATAAAGAAATTAAATATATAGATCGACCTGATAAGTTTAATTTTAAGAATTAAAGACATAAAATGGGACTATCTCACTAAGCGAATGAGGTAGACTGATTTTTTATGCAAAAAAGAAGGAGACTTCGGTGAAGAAGTCTCCGAAATGGTATATAATGTAGTTGACAAAAAACAAAACAACCATAAAGGATTGTACAATAATGAGCAGAAGAAATCAACTGGTAATACCATTAAATTTAGAAAAAATTGTAGAAGTAAGTGCAAGCGTAAGAACGCTTGGTGAAATATGCGAAAGCTTGGACTACACAAAGCTTTATAACGCCTACAAACGAAATACAGCAAAAAGGAAAGCAGATCCAGTATCTTTGTTCAAGGTTCTGGTTTATGGGTATATGACAGGACATTACTCTTGCAGAGTAATCGAAGAAGCTTGTAAAACAAATATAAGGCAACACCGTATAATGATAAAAAATAATATAAAATAATAGGCCCAAAAACGCAGAGAATCACCCTGCGTTTTACCTATATTTCTGTTTGAAAG
>JAXJQK010000211.1:0-17712 GCA_036311185.1 Acutalibacteraceae bacterium
ATAAATAAAGCAATATCCATTTTCACACTCTATATATTCGCTATTATTTATAGTTAATATAGCTTTGCTCACAGGTATATTCATTTTATCTAATGTTCGAGTAGTTTTTAGATTTCTTTGCAGTGTTTCCAGATCGGAATACATTTTCAACACATAATCTTCTCCAACCTGCCAAGAGTTATCATATATCTGCTTAATTTCACTGTTTTGTAAGCCCCAATTTACAAGCATTTCTTTAATTTTTTCTTTCATTACTGTATAGCCCTTTCTTTGTTTTATAATAATTCTTCTTATACTGGATTCTGATAGATTATAAATTTCTGCTAATCGTTTATTACTTAATCCTTCCAGATACTTTGTATAAATATGAATATCCCGCTTTTCTAATTCTATCTTATATTCAGTTGGAACCTCTGATGTAAATTTCTCTTTAACCGGAATATAAAGATATTCTCCTTGAACATATTCTTGTATCTGCTCAAGCAATTCGCTTGGTAATACATCATTAGCATTTTTATACTTCATCAGCTTTGCTCCTAAACCCTTTTATATTATATCAGCACTAAGCAAATAATTTTGTCTATCTTATTTTCTGTATAAATCACAAACAAAACAGGTTATACAAAAACAGCATATCTGCCGTTTATAATAGCAGATATGCTGTTATATTTAAAAGTAAAATAAAATTACTTAATAACTCTTACTCGAATAACACCATCTACACCCTTGATATTTGCTGTAAGGTCTTTTGTTGCACCTGTTACATCAATGATTGTATAAGCGTAATCCTTTCTTGATTTATTCTCCATATTCTCAACATTGGCACCCTGTTCGCTTACAAAAGCCAAAATGCTCTGTAATACAGCAGGAATGTTCTTATGAAGAACACAGTAACGAACCTCGCCTGTTCTTGCCATTTTAGCAGCTGGGAAGTTTACTGAATTTGTAATGTTACCATTCTCTAGGTAATCCTTAATCTCGTCAGCAGCCATTTTAGCACAGTTGTCTTCACTTTCAGGAGTTGAAGCACCAAGGTGTGGCATTGCTATAACACCGTCTACACCTAAAAGCTCATCAGTAGCAAAGTCTGTAACATAAGAGCTTACCTTACCACTCTCAAGAGCAGCAAGAACATCTGCTGAGTTGCAAAGGTCTGCACGAGAATAGTTAAGAATACGAACACCGTCCTTCATCTTTGCAATATTTTCTGCACAGATGATATTCTTTGTATCTGGTGTTAGTGGAACGTGAACTGTAATGTAGTCACAGTTTGCAAAAACCTCGTCAAGAGAAACTACGTGATGTACGTGCTTAGAAAGCTGTAGAGCACCGTGTACTGATAGATATGGGTCATAGCCGATAACATCCATACCAAGTGCAATAGCTGCATTAGCTACTAGCACACCAATAGCACCCAAGCCGATAACACCAAGAGTCTTACCCTTAATCTCAGGACCTGCAAAGCTACTCTTGCCCTTTTCTACCATTTTGCCAACAGCGTCGCCATTACCTTTAAGTGTTTTAGCCCACTCAATACCTGCTGTAATCTTTCTTGAGCTCATAAACAAGCCTGCAATAACAAGCTCTTTAACAGCGTTTGCATTTGCACCTGGAGTATTGAATACTACAATACCCTGCTCACTGCACTTATCTAGTGGAATATTATTTACACCAGCACCTGCTCTTGCAATAGCAAGAAGTGACTCAGGCATTTCCATATCGTGCATTGAAGCACTACGAACTAGGATAGCATCTGGGTTTGCCATATCGTCAGCACAGCTGTAATTGTCACCCAATCTGCTTAAACCTATCTTAGAAATTTTATTTAGTGTTTGAATATTATACATTGGTAATCAACCTCTTAATTATATATTTAATATGATAAATCAAGCGTTGTTCTTCTCGAACTCAGCCATAAAGTCAACCAGAGCCTTTACACCCTCGTATGGCATAGCATTGTAGATAGAAGCACGCATACCACCAACTGAACGGTGACCCTTTAGGTTTACAAAGCCAGCTTCAGTAGCCTCTTTTACAAACTTAGCATCAAGCTCGTCGCTACCTGTAACGAATGGTACGTTCATAAGTGAACGATCCTCTGCTACTACTGTGCCCTTGAATAGCTTTGAGTTGTCAAGGAAGTTATAAAGAAGGTCAGCCTTCTTCTGATTTAGCTCGTACATCTTATCTAGTCCACCAATTTCGTTCTTAATCCACTCAAGAACAAGCTTAGCCATATAGATTGTATAGCAAGGTGGTGTATTGAACATTGAATCGTTGTCTGCGTGTGTTTTCCAGTTAAGCATTGTTGGAGTACTCTCCATAGCATTGCCGATAAGGTCTTCACGAACAATAACAACTGTTAAGCCAGCTGGTGCCATATTCTTCTGTGCACCTGCGTATAGTACACCAAACTTAGAAACGTCTATTGGTCTTGACAAAATGCAAGATGAAATATCTGCAACCAATGGTACATCGCCTGTGTCTGGTAGCTCGTTAAATACTGTACCGTAAATTGTGTTGTTCATACAGATGTGGAAATAATCTGCATCTTTATCAAATGTTGAAGGGTCAAGCTTTGGTATGTAAGAAAATGTCTTATCTGCTGAAGACGCTACAACATTGGCCTTACCATATCTTGCTGCTTCTGCGTGTGCCTTTTTAGCCCACTGACCTGTTACAACGTAATCAGCCTTACCATTCTTTGTCATAAGGTTCATAGGAATAGCTGTAAACTGTGTAGAAGCACCACCCTGTAGAAATAGCACTTTATAGTTATCAGGAATATTCATAACCTCTCTTAAAAGAGCCTCTGCTCCCTGAATAATTGTACCGTAAACCTTTGAACGGTGTGACATTTCCATTACAGACTGTCCACTACCCTCGTAGTCAAGCATTTCATCTGCTGCTTTCTTTAGTACTGACTCCGGCAACACTGATGGACCGGCTGAGAAATTATAAACTCTGCTCATTATAATACATATCCTTTCTAAAACAGAAATTACAGGGCTTATTTTTTTAAACCCTCTAATTAAATCATTTATAAATGTTTAACGATTATCTTTTAAATAACCATTTTATATAACATAACACTCTAATTATAAACTCATATTTTATTCAAGTCAATAAAAACTTTGCAAATATATGGCTATAGTGCATAATCATTCATAAATATACATATTTTTATCAATCATTTGACAGCATATCAGGAAATCCTACACCCACATATGTACCCAGTGTTACACAAACAGAATTTTTATAATCTGCAAAGCAAAGTGCAACCGCTGTACCATCGTGCACCAATGTAACGTTAACCTGTGTTTTTAATACGCTTGAAAGCTCCTCGCTTAAATACTCACCATAATTTTTATACAGCACGCAAAGCTTTGCATAACCCCCACGATTTTCATCAAGTACACCATTGTGTGTATAGCTTGCTATACTTATAACAATTTCGGGGTTAACCTTACCTTTTCGTTCTGCGTTGCAATAAGCATCTACAACCGCTTGCATAATATGTCTGTGTAATAAAACAGCCTGTCGGTGCTTTTCATCAGCGTCTTCAATATCCCAATCCATATATTTTGAAGGAACAAGTGGAAGATTTTCAATAGAAACTATCTCAAAGTTTTCTCTTTTTACTATACTTCTCTTAATATTTGTCTGCCCGAAATCCATAAGCAGATTTATACCGTTTGGATTATTAAGTAGCTTTGCACAGCCTATTACACCTGTGTTATAGGCATTTTCAAAAATAATAATTTTATATATCGGTTCACCGTTTACAGTGCAAACCTCCTGAGCAACCTTTATAAGTTCTTTGCCAAACTCTCCACTTGTAAGACCACCAACAGCAATTATACTTTGTATGTTTTTCCAATATTCCCAATGACTGTCATTCCAGCATTGCCTTACTGCTTTGTTTTCAGGCAAGCCTGTTTTTAATGTAAGCAGTATAAGACCAAGCCTTTTGCCGAATTTTATTGCTATTTCCTTTGCACATTCACACACCTGTTCATCTTCGGAATTAAAACACTCCATAAGCATAAAAGGCAGATTTTTTCTTTCTATATATTCTGAAATTTTAAGACGTTCTCTTTTTAACAAAATCTCATCAACAATAGCACTTGTTGAAAAAATCTGAGATACAGCCTTACCCTCTATACTGTCATCAATTCCCCTTACAGGAACCTTTGCAATTACCATTTTATTAAGTGAACACTCTTTATCTACATAAACATTTCCATCAGACGAATTTACTAAAAACGGGTTTTTCATATACGCACTTCCTATCAGCAAATAACCATTCCAACAATAACAAATAATTAAGTTTAATTATACCACATATCAAAGCAAAACAAAACATTATAACAATAGATTTTACTTTTTCTACAATATATACAGACAAACTCCCATTTTTAACCTTATCAATCATTCAATACAACTTAGTTGTTGACTTATTTATAAAAAAGCGTAAACTTATTAGGGTGTATCTGAAAACAGAAAAATGACTGAATATTTCGCTAATACGAGGTGAGTTCGAGAGAAAAAACGGAGAAATACTTTCGTGTTTCGAGTATTTTTATCGAAGAAATCACCCGTATTAGTAGAAATAGACTGTTATTTTGAGTTTTCAGATACGCCCTTAGATATTAACATAAAAATCAAGAGGTTTTATTTATGAGTATTTATTGCACAATCTGCCCTAGAAATTGCAATGCAGAACGTAATTCAGACAATGGAAATGGATTTTGTAAAATGGGTATTAATCCTGTTGTTGCAAGAATTTCAAAGCATATGTGGGAAGAACCATGTATAAGTGGTACAAATGGCAGTGGAACAGTATTTTTTAGTGGTTGCACAATGAAATGTGTATTTTGCCAGAACTATAAAATTTCAACCGAAAATTTCGGCAAGGTGCTTACCCCCTTACAGCTTGCAGACTGCTACAAAAAGCTTGAGGCTATGGGAGTACACAACATAAACCTTGTAAATCCCACTCATTTTGTTCCGTCTATAATAGAGAGTATGAATATATATAAACCTAAAATTCCTGTGGTATATAATTGCAGTGGATACGAAAAGGTAGAAACCCTAAGGCTTTTAAAGGGCTACATAGATATTTACTTACCCGACTTTAAATATGCCACAAACGAAATCGCAAAAAAATATTCTAACGCACCAAATTACCCACAAACTGCATTAAAGGCTATTGGCGAAATGCTAAACCAACAGCCTTATAACATTTATGATGACAATGGTATTATGCAAAAGGGTGTTATTGTAAGACATCTTGTGTTGCCATCTAACACAAAAAATTCTATAGCTGTACTTGATATGATAAATGAAAATTTTGGTAATGAAATTACATTAAGCCTTATGTCGCAATATACACCTTGTGGCATAGCTGATAAATACCCTGAAATAAACCGAAAAATAACAAAGCGTGAATACCAAAAGGTTCTTACTCATCTTGAAAACTTAGGCTTCGACGGCTTTGCACAGGAGCTTTCATCGGCTACCGTAAACTATATCCCTGATTTTAACCTACAGGGGCTTGATTAACAATTTCAATAGGAACTGCCTCGGCTATATTTTCTATGCAGTAATAATCTGCTGTGAAAATATAGCTGTCTTTATTTTTTTGCGAGGTTATCTCCTTTTCCACAATTTCACAATTCCACCTTGTAAAGATATCATTGATTGCAAAGTTAACATTCGCAATATGCTGTAATTGCTCTTCTGTATATGACACATCACAGGTCTTTAACCCAAAGCTTTTTTCAGTAATCACATTTATAGGCATATTAACATTATTCATACGCAAGCTTTCTGTTGTATAATACCTGTAATATACACCATCTACACAGGCTAAATCCATAGGAATATCAAGTCCCAGAAAGTCTAGCACCCGCCTTTGTCTTCGCTGTACAGGATTTTTAAACTCTTTATTTACAGGCAAACTTAATTTTTCACTTGAGCGTACACCTGCATATACCTCACCTTCGCTATGCACAAAGCGTGATTTTCCCGTATCGCCCACCTTTACTATACCACTTACAAGCAGTTGTCCCTTTGCCACACCGTCACCTATACTTGCATAATTTTCGCCCTGACGTATATCCATTTTAAGCACCTGACCTGTTTTTGTAGCTTTAAGATTGCACGGACTAGTTTGATCTACAATTTCAGGCATATCATAGCTTTCACTTAATTGCACAGTAGCTGTACAGCCTAAAATATTAACCGACATCCACCCCACCTTGCCAAGCTGTAGCGAAAATTTTCTTTCAGCACTTGAAACATTTATATTACCCTTATAAGCACCTATATAAACACCGTTATCCCTCAAACAGCGTTGCATCTCATATTCACTTACACTGCTGTTTCCTATAATATTGATATTCCATATAAACATTGACAGCACATTGATTATAACTATAAACAGCACTACCCCAGCAAGAAGTCCCTTTCTTTTTCTGTTTTTATACAAAACAAACGGTAAGCCTGATTTTTTCACTATACGCAACCTTACCATGGCTTTTTTTCGCACAGCACACAAAGCTCTATAACCCTCAATAGATACCTGTGCTATAATCTTCCCTTTTTCTCCAACAGGGTTAATTATTGTTATGTTTGACATTGTAGCAAGGTTGATAAGCCTTTCGGGATATTTTCCGACAGCTGAAAAAATAATATATCCCCTTAGCCACCTTAAAAATCTGCTGACCATATCAAACACCTACCTTAAAAATTCAACAGAGGTTATATAGCCCGATATTACAACCGATGAGGCTGTAAGACACTTTATATTTAAGCCTCTGCCCTTAAATGCAACCACCATTTTATTTGTGTTAATTCTGATAATTTCCGACTGATACTCCAGTATACCCTTACAACCGTCAAGCGTAACCTCTCTGTTACTGCTAAACTCTAAATACGGAGATATATTCATCATTCCCTTATAAAAAGGTGGTTGCTTTTTTGATTTTTTCTCATTCTCGTTACCCACAAATTCACCACCCATAAAATCTATTACAACGCATACTGAACACCACATCACCCATATAAATATTGTATGTTAAAAAATTATGCTGAAGTGGTGATACTTATGACAACAGGTGCATTACAGGGACTTTTGTACTGTGGCAATATTTTAATACCGTCACTTTTTCCGTTTATGGTTCTTTCTTCGTTTGTGGTAACAAGTGGCTTAGCCGAGGTTATAGGTAAATATCTTTCTCCTGTAACTAAAAGAATTTTTCATACAGGTGGAGCAACAGGCAGTGTAATTCTGCTGGGAATGTGTGGTGGTTTTCCTGTTGGTGCAAAGGGTGTGGCTACACTTTACAACGAAAACAAAATAGACCTTAACACAGCTAAAGCACTAAGTATGTTTTTGGTAGGTGGTGGTCCAGGCTTTGTAGTATTTGTTGTAGGTAGCACACTGTACCACAGCACTACAACAGGACTTATATTATGGGCAAGCCAAATTATTTCTCAGATAATACTCGGAATTTTTGCGTGTAGAAAGCTTAAATACACCCCACCTAAGGAAAATAAAACAATAAAAACACCATTAAGCAATGCGATTGTAGAATCTACCGAAAGTGGTATACACAGTATATTCTCACTTTGTGGTATGGTAATTGTATTTTCAAGTATTTTCGGACTATGTGAGGATTTACATATAATAGATTATCTTATAACCTTGTTGGGTGCCTTTGGCATACCCGAAAATATAAGCCAAAGTCTTTTAAATTCACTTTGGGAGGTTACAAAGGGCTGTAATACCTGCTGTGATTTCTCTGCTCCCTTGTGGCTTACTGCCTTTGCTTTGGGGTGGAGTGGAGTATGCGTTCATTTTCAGGTGTATTCGCTCACATCATCTATAAATATCCCAAAAATAAAATTCACCCTGCACCGTCTGGCACAGGGTGTGATATCTGCTGTTATATCAGCTATAGTATTTAATTTTTACACTCCGTCACAAACTACCTACAATGCACAAAGCACTGCACCTATAGTCTGCAATAGCTATATAGGCGGTATTGCACTTGTAATGATGTGCATTTTATTTACGCTTTCAGTTAGCCAAAAGAACAATCCGAAGTAATCCTAAACGTGTTAAATTTTATCCCCTTGCATAAGCTTGTTAATCTGTGGTAGCTTAAACATAACTGATGCACCTATCATAGTAAAAATCATTTCAGGTAGCATATATGCACCATTGTAGCAAAGTGAATATAGCACTATATTCCAACCCTCTGGACACCAGCTGGCAAATAAAATTGCACCTGAAATAAAATGACTGATAAATCTAATTAAAAGGGCTATAAAAATACCAATACATATACCCTTTACACCCTTTTTACGAAAAGCTCCTGATATGCCAAGAGCAGTATAAGCCAGTACATAGTCAAATACAATTGTACCAATAAGCACTATAGGTGTTAAACCCCAGCTTAGCACCTCTCCAAAATCTAAACAAAGCTGTACAAGAGAATATAAAAACGCCGAGGATATTCCCCACTTCATACCATACTCAATGGATAGCATTGCAATAGGTAGCATAGAAAGCAATGTTACCGAGCCACCCAACGGCATTTTTATCACCTTTATAATACTAAGCACCGTTGCAAGTGAAATAAGCAACGCTGTTAATACCATTCGTTTTGTGTTTGTTTTTTGTGTGTTCATTAAAAACCACCGTCCTTAAATAAGTATATAGTAAGCAAATATAAAATATTATTAACGGTGGTTTATAAAAAGAAAGGCCGTCACAAAGTGACGGCACAGAAAAATCCAATTTATATTTCCCTCCGTCGGCATTACCCGAATCAGGTTCAAGGGTATCAGCGTATACGCATCTCTCAGCCTGCTATAGCAAGCTCCCCATATATTTAATATTTACTTTTTGCTATTATATCACTATTTTATAGTATTTGCAAGAGATGAAATTTGTATTTTTAACAGCTAATTATACAAGCTCTATTTCTATACCCAAAGCACCATATTTCTTTATATTTTCCTTTGAGTAATATTCCTCCATATCGGCTGGATTAGCAATTTCGTTTTCATTATATCCCATTGCCACCTTGTCAAACTGCTTGTATAGCTCGTAAAAATCAGGATATTTATGCAATGCCTTTACCATTACTCTTATAACACTGCTTTCGTCATTATAATTATGAAATTCTATAATATCCCCCACATTTATTTTCTGCCTTTTTTCATCATTAATACGCAGTTCTATTTTTTTACTTCCGTTTGCTATTTTATCAAAGGGACTTTGATAAAGCTTCATATTATGTATCATATTCTTATTCTCCAAACAAGTAAAGGATATACAACATTTTTCAGCTGTATATCCTCTAGGTTATATTTTAATTATTCAAAAAATGCACAGAATGCTCTGTAAGCCATATATACGTCAACCTTAGATACAATCTCCATAGGTGCGTGCATAGAAAGTACAGGCACACCCAAATCTACTACATCAACATTCAGGTTAGCCACATATTTTGCAATGGTGCCACCACCACCGCCATCTACCTTGCCAAGCTCGCCAGCTTGCCAAAGAACATTTTCACGCTGAAGCATACTGCGAATTTCAGCCATATATTCAGCTGAAGCGTCTGATGTGCCATACTTACCACCACTACCTGTATACTTAGTGATAACTACACCATTATTTATATATGAGCTGTTGTTAGCCTCGTATGCACTTGCATAGGTTGGGTCGTAGGCTGCATTTACATCAGCTGAAAGACACTTACTGTTATTAAGTGCTGTATAAGCCTTTACTCCCTGAGCGTCTGCAAGCTCGCAGATAAAGTTCTCCATAAATGTTGACTTCATACCTGTGTTACCATCGCTACCTGTTTCCTCTTTATCTACTAAAAGAGTAATAGCTGTATATTCAGGGCTTTCTGCATTTATTGTAGCCATAAGTGCAGGGTAAGAGCACACCTTATCATCGTGACCATAGGCACCTATCATACTTCTATCAAAGCCGATATCCTTTGCATTGAACGCAGGTACAAGTGTAAGCTCTGCTGAAAGGAAATCCTCTTCAAGAATACCGTATTTTTCAAATAGGATATTAAGGATATTAAGCTTAACAAGCTCTGATTCCTCATCATTACTGAATGGTCTGCTACCTATCAGAACATTCATATCCTCGCCTGTAAATACCTTATTCATAGGCTTTGAGGTTTGCTCCTGTGCAAGGTGAGGTAAAAGGTCTGTTACACAGAAGCAAGGGTCTGCTTCGTTCTCACCTATTTTAACATTTACACAAGAACCGTCTTTAAATGCAACTGTACCGTGCAAAGCCAGTGGAATTGCTGTCCACTGATATTTTTTTATACCACCATAGTAATGTGTTTTAAATAAAGCTAGGTCGTTTGCCTCGTAAATTGGGTTTGGCTTCAGGTCTAATCTTGGTGAGTCGATATGTGCAATAGCAAAACGCACACCATTGTCAATTGTCTTTTTACCAAACACTGCAAGCAGAATATTTTTCTTTCTGTTTACAACATATACCTTGTCGCCAGCCTTATACTGCTTTGTACTGTCGTACTCTGTAAAGCCGTTAGCCTCTGCTATTGCTACAGATGCCTCTACTGCTTCTCTTTCTATTTTTGAGTTGTTAAGATATTCTACATAGCCCTTGCAAAATTCATCTGCCTTTGCTATTTCATCTGCTGATAGCTTTTTTATTCCTAACTGCTTTTTTACAAATAGCTTTTCCTTTAGCTGTGAAGCCTTTGATTTCTCTTTTGTTTCCATTTTATTCAATTCCTTTCAGTATTACTTTCTCCATTGTTTTCATAATAATTCTTTGCCAGCATTACCTTTTTTACATAGCTCTTAGTTTCTGGGTATGGTATATCATAAAGCGTTTCACCATCGTACGAATAATTTTCGTCAACAAGCCAGTTATCAACCGTACCAAAGCCTGCATTATATGCGGCAACAGCTGTTTCTTCACTTGTATATTTATCTAGCAAAAACTGTAAAAATATACAACCGTATTCTATATTAACCTCAGGCTCATACAAATAGGTATAATCCATTGTAGCCTCACCATTTTTATAGGTTTGCAACCATTCAAAGGTATCTGGCATTATTTGCATAAGTCCCAAAGCACCTACGTGCGATTCAGCGTTGGGGTCAAAATTACTTTCAGCCTTTATTACTGCAAAAACTAAATTAGGGTCAAGCTCATATGTTTCTGAATATTTATAAACATATTCGTCATACTCAACAGGATGTAACACACGCCCCAAATTTTTAGTAGAATTAATATAAATTACAACCACTATTGATGTAATAATAATAACTGTTATAACAAATATAGCAAGAGCCACTATGCCACCCAAATATAGCTTTGGCTTTCGTTTTCTTCCCCTGCGTCTTCTTGCTGTGGTAATTTTACTCACCCCCAATTACACTATCAAGCATTTCATCTGCTTTAACATATATCTCCTCTAAAGACAAGCTACCGTCAATTACAAAATCTGAACGACTTATATAAAATTCATCTTTGTTTTGTGCTTTTATTCTTATGTCTGCATTTTCTGCTGTAAGATTATCTCTTGCCATAATACGTTGCTTGCGAATTTCTAAAGGTGCAACTACTGCAAGAACATAATCACATAATATATCCATTTTGCTCTCAAGCAAAACTGCTGCATCAAATAAAATTACAGGATTACTGTCTGATTTTCTTATATTATCAACAATTTCAACAGCCTGCATACATATCCAAGGATGAGTTATACTATTAAGCCTTGCAGTATTTTCAGGTGTAGAAAAGGCTCTTTTAGCAAGCAAGGGGCGATTAAGTGTACCATCCGTATTCAATATATCATCACCAAAGGCTATACAAGCCTGCACAAGGCAATCGCTACCCTTTTGCAAAGCCTGCCTGCCTAAGCTGTCGGCATCTATAACATAACAGCCCTTGTTTTTTAAATATGCTGTAATCGTAGATTTACCCGAACCTGTAGGGCCTGTAATTCCTATAATTTTAAAATTACGCAAGCTCAATCACCTCAAATCCTGCAGATCGAATAAGCCTGTTGTATACAGCCAACCCCACACCCTCGGTACTTGGGCAATGTGCGTATACTGTTTTTAAGCCCATTTCGTCAAGCTGTCTAAGTGCAGAAAAAAGATTATGTGCCTGACCTATATAGTCAGCCTCATCACCTAATGACACATAGGGCACATTAAGCTCTGGAATATCACTGTTATAGCACAAAGCACCTGTGCTATTGTCTTTACAATTGTTTATATAATTAATATATTCAGCTTTGCTACCTTTTAATATAACAATATGTGCCTTTGGTGAATAATGCTTGTATTTCATACCAGGGCTTGCAACCACAGCATTTACATCAAGCATTTGGGTAACACCCTTATCTATGTTAATTTTTCCTATAACCTCTTCAAGCTGTTCCACTGTAATTCCACCTGGGCGAAGTAGTGTAGGAATTTCTGTTGCAACTGTAATAACAGTAGACTCTAAGCCTACATTGCTTTCTCCACCGTCTATAATAAGTGGTATTCTTCCATTCAAATCATTATAAACGTGCTGTGCTGTAGTAGGGCTTGGACTGCCCGATAAATTTGCAGACGGTGCCGCAAGTGGCACACCTGCACTTTTTATAATCTCTAATGCTGTTTTATGTGACGGAAAACGCACAGCAACAGTATTTAAGCCAGCTGTAACCTGACTTGGTACATTTTCTGAGCAAGGCATAATAATTGTTAATGCTCCCGGCCAAAAAGCCTTTGCAAGAGCTTTTGCCTTTTCTGGAAAACAGCTTACTAAATCATCTACCTGTGAAATATCAGCTATATGAACAATAAGAGGGTTATCCATTGGTCTACCCTTAGCCTTGAAAATATTTTCAACAGCCTCTCCATTTAAAGCATTTGCCGCCAAACCATAAACTGTTTCGGTAGGCATACCAACAAGCTCACCGTTTTTAAGTAGCTCGCCTGCTAATGCAAGAGCTTTTTCATCAGGCTTTAATACCTGTGTATTCATTACTTTTCAAGTCCTTCCTGTAGCTGTTCGGCACGATATGCTGTAATTAGTGGATCTATAACCTCGTCAAGGCTACCGTTTACTACCTCGTCAAGCTTATATAATGTTAGTCCTATACGGTGGTCGGTTACCCTGCTTTGAGGGTAGTTATATGTTCTTATACGTTCACTTCTGTCGCCTGTACCAACCTGTGATTTACGCTCCTGTGCCACAGCCTGAGCCTGTTCATCTCTTTTAGCCTGTAACAAACGTGATTTAAGCACCTTCATAGCCTTATCCTTGTTTTTATACTGACTTCTCTCGTCCTGACATTCTACAACAGTACCTGTAGGCAGGTGAGTAATTCTGATAGCAGATTCTGTTTTATTAATGTGCTGTCCACCTGCACCACTACTTCTGAATGTATCAATCTGCAAATCAGCAGGGTTAATTTCAAGCTCTACATCCTCTGCCTCTGGCAAAACTGCAACTGTAACTGTAGAGGTATGTATTCTACCCTGTGTTTCGGTTTCTGGCACACGCTGTACTCTGTGAACACCACTTTCAAATTTAAGCCTTGAATATGCACCCTGTCCATTTACCATAAAGCTTACTTCTTTAAAGCCACCAATATCAGTTTCATTAGCATTTAAAAGCTCTGTTTTAAAGCCACGCTTTTCTGCATACATAGAATACATTCTGTAAAGCACTGCACAGAATAATGCCGCTTCTTCTCCACCGGCACCACCACGAATTTCTACAATTACGTTTCTATCGTCATTAGGGTCCTTTGGCAATAGCAAAATTTTAATATTCTGCTGACTTTCAGCCATTGTCTCTCTTGCCTGTGCAAGCTCCTCTTCTGCAAGCTCTTTCATTTCTTTGTCGGTGTCGCTGTCGTTTAAAAGCTCCAGCGACTCCTCAACGGTGCTTTTAGCCTGCTTATACACCTTATATTCCTCAACAATAGGCTCAATATCCTTAAATTCCTTCATAATCTTTTGGTACTGCTCAGGGTCAGCAGCTACCAATGGGTCATACAGCTTATTGTTAAGCTCGTTATATCTCTTTTCAAAAATATCCAATTTATTTTCAAACATAAAAAATTCTCCTTAACAGTGTAATATCAAATAGCTATACTCTTAAACCTTGCTACTCTGCTCTTGTTATCTTTTTTATGTTCTTTTCAATTTTAACTCTTGGCACCATAACCTCTCTGCCACAGCCCTGACATTTGATTTTAAAATCCATACCAACACGCAAAACAACAAAGCTCTTGCTTGAACAAGGGTGTGGTTTTTTCATTTCAAGTACATCTCCAACTCTTACATCCATTTATCAAAGCTCCTTTCTATAAATTGGGGTTTGTTAATATCCGTGGTCAACGTGCTTCCAATTTTCGCCATCAGTTCTAACTAAAATCCAATTCCAGTTTGTATAAGTGCTATTTGGGTTTAGGGAACCATCACCACCAGAATCACCTGCTTCAAATTCAGATACAAACACAATTACATCATCTGCATTATTTCTTTCTGCAAACTCCTGAAAATCGTCAAGTTTATCATCGCCCAAATATGTTATTTCTGTAAGTGTGCAACCTTCAAAATTCTTTTTAAAATAATCGAATGTTACATCAATCGCACTTTCAATTTCAGCATCAGAATAAATTTTAGATGAGTAGTCCGTGATTTTTACATTATTAACGTTACCACCACAAGAAGCCAAACCAAACACGCAAGACAATGCCAAAATCAATGCTATAAACTTCTTCATAAAGCATACTCCTTTATCAAATTGGAATTTGTCATTCCGATAAACCCAATTTTTTAATACTAACTATGTCATTTAATTATACCATTATTACTAATATTATGCAATTTCTTACACTTAGCTAGGCTTATTCACATATATATGCACTTAGCTTGTTGTATAATTCAGGGTCAAGCAAAGCCTCTACACTTATACCCTCTGCTACATAATCTTCACTTACAAGTGTAGCCTTATTGCGTATATCAGCTACTAAGCCACCCTTATCAAATGGGATTAACAGCTTAACTCTTTTAATCTTTACTGGTAGATTATCCTCTACAGCCTTTAACAGCCTGTCAATACCTGTTCCATTTTTCGCACTTATTCTTACTGAATTACTTACCGACGGTAAAATACCATTCTGCTCGTCAACCTTATCCCATTTATTCAGCACAGGAATAACAGGTGTGTCACCACAGCCTAAATCCTGTAAAAGCTCTCTGGTAACCTGTAAATGGAGATATGCTTCCTCTGATGACGCATCACAAACATTAAGGATAATATCCGCAGTAGCCGCTTCTTCAAGTGTTGATTTAAACGCCTCTACAAGGTGGTGTGGTAATCTTCTTACAAGTCCTACTGTATCTATAAGCATTACAGTAACACCATTTGGCAATTTTAATGCTCTTGAGGTAGGGTCAAGAGTAGCAAACAGCTTATCCTCTGCAAGCACACCTGCATTTGTTAGGTAATTCATAAGTGTTGATTTACCTGCATTTGTATAACCAACTATTGCAGCTGTAATTACACCGTCTTTCTTTCGTCTGTTTTTAAGCATATTTCGGTGCATTTCTACATCAGCAAGCTGTTCCTTTAGGGTTTCCATTCTTCTTCGGATATGTCGCTTGTCTGTTTCTAGCTTTGTTTCACCTGGTCCACGAGTACCTATACCACCACCAAGCCTTGACATAGCTACACCCTTACCTGTAAGTCTTGGCAACATATATTTAAGCTGTGCAAGCTCTACCTGTAGCTTACCCTCTTTGGATCTTGCTCTTAGTGCGAAAATATCAAGAATAAGCATTGTTCTGTCAATGGTGCGTACATCTGTTGCTTCTTCTATATTTCTTATCTGTGTAGGTGAAAGCTCGCAGTCGAATATAAGCAGGTCAATGTCATTATTTGCTGAAAACTCTGTAATCTCTGCAAGTCTGCCACTACCCACATATGTGGCTGTTTCGGGCTTATCCTTTTTTTGTGTTAAGGTAGCTATAGGCTCTGCACCAGCACTTTCGGCAAGCTCCCACAGCTCATCAAGCGAAGCCTGTGCGTCGTAATCTCCTGTATCTACACATACCAGCAATGCTCTGGTAGGCTTTTGTTCATTCTCAAATAATTCCATAAATTATCTCCTGTTTATTAATTATAAATATTATTTTTTCTCATTAATTTTTATTTATAAATAGTTTATAGACAACTATATAAAATTCCATATTTTTACATAAAAATGTTTTACTTAATTGTATCAATTAGCTGTAAAAAGTCAACTGCACGAATGTAAATTAATTATAAATTAAATTCACCCTGCTTATTTACTGTAAAAATTTTCAAAATATATTTAATTTGACAATAGTTTGTGATATCATATAAGGTAACAAATATTTTAACATACACACATTATATTGTGCCTTTGAAAGGTTGTAAATAAAATGAAAGATAGTTATGATATAGTTATTCTTGGTTCGGGTGTTGCAGGCTTGTATGCAGCTTTGCAATTTGATAGCAAATACAATGTGCTTGTTATTTCTAAGAAAAGTGCAGAGCTTTCAAACAGCTCTTTAGCTCAGGGTGGTATAGCCGCTGTGCTTGATAAAGAAAACGACACCTTTGAGCTACACACTGAAGATACACTTATTGCAGGCAAATATAAAAACAATCCAGAGTCAATAAAGGTGCTCGTTTCTGAAGGCCCTGATGATGTTCTTAATTTGCGTAGGCTGGGTGTTGATTTTGACTCTGACGATAACGGAAATATGCTTATGACGCTAGAAGCAGGTCACAGCAGACACAGAATTGTACACCACAAGGATTTTACAGGTAAGGCTGTAACTGACAGACTTATCGAGGTTGTAAAATCTCGAGAAAATATAGAGCTTGTAGAAAACACTATGGTTTTCTCAATAGACAAGGCTGAAAACGGCTTTTACATAGGTATGCTTAAAAATGGTGAAATCTCCACCACAAGCTGTAGCTACTGTATTTTAGCCACAGGTGGTATAGGCAGAGTGTACGAATACACTACAAACAGTGCTATTGCAACAGGTGACGGAATTGCATTTGCAAGAAAGCTAGGTGCTGAAATTATGCATCTTGACAGAATCCAGTTTCATCCTACTGCATTTGCAGCTGAAAAAAACAGAGAGCGTTTTCTTATAAGCGAGGCTGTAAGGGGCGAGGGTGCTGTACTGCTTAACTGCTACGGAGAGAGATTTGCACATAATTACGATGAGCGTGGAGAGCTTGCACCAAGAGATGTTGTAAGCGAAACTATTATAAGAGAATCCATACGCACCAACAGCTCAAAATTCTATCTTGATATAACACACAAGGGTGCTGAATTTATAAAGGAAAGATTCCCTATGATATATGAAAACTGCCTTGCAGAGGGAATTGACATAACAAAGCAGAGAATACCTGTTTATCCTTGCCAGCATTACCTTATGGGTGGAATAGATGTTGACCTAAACGGTAAAACCACAGTAGACAGGCTATATGCTGTAGGTGAATGCTCTCACACAGGTGTGCACGGTGCAAACAGACTTGCAAGTAACAGCTTACTTGAAGCACTTGTATTTTCCAGAAGAGCAGCACTTGATATTATTAAGGATATAGAGGCTGGTAACAAGGGTACTGTTACAGGC
>JAXJQK010000212.1:0-6201 GCA_036311185.1 Acutalibacteraceae bacterium
ATCATCTACATCACAGAAAATTGCCAATAGTTCTTCCATTTAAATCTGTCCTTTCTTTGCTATGGTCTACTTTCTTTTTTACTATACCAAATTAAGGGCAGATTTTCTATTTCTTTTTTATTTTTCATCGAACTCACGTTAAGGTTACGATTACCTTTATACCTTTGTGTTTTATACCAGCTCATCCATTTAATATGTCTTGGTATCTGGTTTCTGCTGATTTTTCAAACAGCCTCTAGTATAACACTACTTTGTAAAAGGGATAAAAAATAAACACCTATCAATTTCAGGCAATTCAAATTGATAAGTGTTTACTGAATGTGCTATTCTATTTTAATAGAGATATTACCTCTGGATAAGTTTTTGAATTTCAAGAGCTTTGCCAAGGTCGCCGTCTACCTTTAGTTTGCCAACTGTAAACGCAAATACAGGGTCAAGCTGACCATGTACAAGTTTAAGGAAATCCTTTGAATTGATAGTAAACATTACATCTCTATCATAATATTCATAAGGCTCAACCTTTAAAACTCCGTTGTTAAGCTCAGCGTAAAATCTGCCTTCTCCTTCGCCGGTCATATTAACCTGCAAGGCAAGGTGCCCCTGATAATCACTGACATCTGCTTTCATAAATGTTTCTTTTACTTCGTTAAAAATCTGCCAAAAATCCATTTTTATCTCCTTACTCTTGAACTAAGGCTAACTGTTTTTCTTTCTCTTTATTTTACCAGATGAGGTTTTTGGAAATTCCGTTGTTCTTACAATCTGCTTTGTAATGCGTTTATAAAGAGGAAGCTCTGCATTTATAGAAGCAACCTTAGTTTCAAATTCTTTTTCAAAATTTTGTACCCCAATAGCATTAGCGTAATCATAATTAGGATACATTTCAGCTATAATTTTACCACTTTCTGAATAAATTATCAACTCTTTTGCTATAAGCCAGCCGTTAAATTTATTTTCAAGCTCCTCAGGTGAAACATTTTCTCCATTTGAAAGAATTATCAGATTTTTCTTTCTGCCTGTAATAAAAACATAATTATCCTCGTCAACATAGCCAAGGTCACCTGTTCTTAACCACTCACCACAAAGAGCCTCTGCTGTAGCATCTTCGTCCTTGTAATAGCCTATCATACGGCTTTTACCCTTTACAAGGATTTCTCCATCTTCAATTTTAGCTTCACAACCAGGAATAAGCACACCAACAGAATTTTTCTTAACAGAGCCTCTGAAATTTGCAGAAATTCGTGGTGAAAACTCTGTCATACCATAGCCCTGTATAATATCTATTCCAAATGTTGCAAACTCATCAATAAGCATTGGGTTAAGATAAGCTCCACCACTGTAAATTGTATGTAAAGATGTACCAAATACCTGCTTTGCGATTAAAGCCTTTGGAACATCTGGATTTACTCTTGAAGCCTCATTGATTTTGTAATAAAGTGACTCAATTATCATCGGAACCAATAAAACTATTTGAGGATTGAAAAGATTAAGATTCTTTACCAGACGCATAATTGAATCATTGAAGCAACAGGTTACACCACCACACAAGCATGCAAGAATATCACAGGTAAAGCAATATGCGTGATGAATAGGAAGAACAGAAACTGAAACTGTTCCAACAGGTTCACCCATATCCATACAGGTTGCATTGTCAGCAAGGCTTGTATGAGTAAGCATTACACCCTTGCTTTTTCCTGTTGTACCTGATGTAAACAAAATTGAGCACATTTTTTCTGTGTCGATTTCAACATCAAAGTCACCCTTGTTTTCTTCGATTATACGGTCAAATGAGAACACTCCATCCTGTGCTTCATCTAAGCTGATGTTGATGTAATAATCAATATTAGCACACTTGCTTTTTATTACATCTATTCTGTCATTAAGATTTTTATCAAAAACAAGAGCAGATACATCTGCACGGTTTAAAAGCTCTGCTATATCATCAGCAGGCAACTCTTTATCTATAGGAACAATAACGCTGTTGCTATTTACTGTACCAAAATATGTAACTACCCACTGGTAACTTGAGGCTCCAATTACAGCAATGTGCTTTCCTAGCAGACCACTCTTTTCAAGCATTCTTGAGAAAGACATACTATCAGCCTTTAGCTCTTCATAGGTTTTTGATACTATTTGCTTTTTTACTTTATAACGATATGCGTCCTGAGAACCATATAGGTTTGCTACATCGTTTAAAAGCTCCTTTAAATCACTATATCTTTTTGTAGGCTTAACCTTTGATATTTCCATAAAGCTTCTCCTTATTCGATTATTGATTCAATATAAGCTACTGCTTCACCTACAGTATGAATTTTAACAGCCTCACGCTCATCAATTTCAACATCAAACTCATCTTCGATTTCGCCTAGAAAGCTCATAAAATCGTATGAATTAAAGCCTAGGTCATCAATGAATTTTGAATCTGCTGTAATTTCCTCTGCTGGTACCTCAACATAATTTGTAATAAGCTCTTTAATCTGTTCTAACATAATTTTAACCTCCATTATACATTTGAAATAATATCTTCTATTGTCTGATTAGGATTTTTTATACCCTCAAAAAGTATTCTTGTAATAAAGTAATATATTTTTTCAAGGTCTTTGTAATTGTACATTTCTCTTTTGTATTCAAAGCAAAAATCAAGACCGTTATCCAGTGAACGGTGCATTACTGTAAGATAAAGATTTTGTGCAGCAACACCATTTGTATACCAATTTGATTTATAGCGAATATCAGGCATTTCCTCCGAACGCATTGACAATGGCTGATATGTAAGGCTCATTGATTCGTAGGTTTCGCCTTGGGCATTATTATAATGCTTTGCACGCATTGCTCTAAATTCAATAGGGTCAAAGTTTGCGTGACGGAAAACATTATTTTGGCTTTCACGGATTTTGTCACAGCCCTCAAGGAAAGTTTCGTCAAGATTTACGATAGTTCTGCAAGGGAAGAAATGTATTCTTGAACCACCTGAATTTTTCTCTAGTAAGGTTGCTCGACGACAAACTGTATTCTGTATAGAAACATCTGGTTCGTTATTGTTTACCTTCTGTAGATATGTTCTTACAGCCATAAGCAGAAGTGATGCCATTGAAACCTGATGTTTCTCGCAGAATTTAACAAGTACATCAGATGGCTCTGGCTCAAGGTGGAACTGTGCAATTTCTGCGTCACAGTTCGGAATACCATTTACTACAGCTCTAAGCTCTGGATTATTCTGAGCAATACGCTCCTTTTCAAGCTTGTTGTCACCTGTTGCATCGGTGTATACTGGCTCTGATTCCTCTAAAAACTCCTGCCAGAATTTTCTGTCCTTTTCCTTTGATTTTGAATTATTTTCATACTTCAAATCCTTTTCAAGAGCCTTTATATATGATTGAAGTGCCTTTGGATATTCATAATCATATTTTTTACTGCAATAAATTTGAATAACATCTTTAAGGAAAAGTACTATTCCCTGTGCGTCCATTGTCATATGGTCAACAAGCAGATAAACGCCCTTAAAGCCGTCAGGCATTGAAATCATAACAACCTTATTCATAGGAGAGTCAAAGCGTTCAAAAGGAACAGCAGTCCACTTTTTCATTTCAGCCTCTGCGTCTTCAAACTTCCAGTGACCAAACTCAAAGAACGGAATTTCTCTTTCTTCCTTAGGCTCAATATATTGTACTACCTCTCCGTTTTCATCCTTAGTAAAACGAACTCTCATACATTCACAGCGGTCATATGCTTCGTAGATACTTTCTCTTAGCACATCAAAATCAATATCTATTTCTATAGTAAGACTTGTACCAATATTAAGCACCTGCTTTTGTGGGCAATATTGAACTGTGTAATAGTGTAATCTCTGAGCAGCTACCAGTGGGTAAAGCTTTTTTGTTTCTGACATAACTATTCCTCCATCAAGTATATTTGTTAATCATTCTTTTTACTGCACTTTCAAATAGGTCAGTACCTGCATAATAAGACTCTGCGTGGTCTGCACCCTTTACAATAAGCAATTCCTTTTCAGAATTGCAGGCTTCGTAATTTTTTTCTGTCATCCACACAGGCACAAAGTCATCAATTTCTCCGTGAATAAACAAAATAGGAATTTTAGTTTTAGCTACCTCGTTAAGAGTGCTTACATCACTATAACCGTATCCAGCCTTCTTTTTTGTCATTTTCTCTGTAATATTCATTATAGGGAATTTTGGTATATGATAATCACGTTTAAGAATATGTGAAAAAACATCGTACGCACTGGTAAAGGCACAATCTGATATAATTGCTTTTACATTAGATGGTAAATCCAATCCACTTGTCATAAGCACTGTTGCACCACCCATTGAATCTCCGTGAAGAAAAATGTTAACATCTTTACCAAAACGCTTAATAGCATATTCAATCCATTTTACAGCGTCCTGTCTGTCAAGAACACCAAATCCAGTGTATTCGCCTTCGCTTTCACCGTGGTTTCTCGCATCAATCATAATCATATTAAAATTCTGTTCGTGATAAAACTTCGCCATTGCACCATAATCATTAAGACCTCTACTTGTGTAACCGTGAAAACATATTACACAATTCTTATTGTCACCACTGCTTAAAAGTGTTCCGTGCAATTTCAAGTCATCAAAAGATTTTATGTATATATCCTCAGTTTCCTGTTCTGCAAGCCACGCTTTTCGGGAACGAATAAAATCAAGGTGTTGCTCCCACTTTGTGTTTGCGTTTATATTGTTATCAAGAGTTGCTGTAGGCTTTCTTAGAATAGTGAATCTAAAAAAATATCTTGATGTGAAATACACCACAGAAAATAATGTGATTAACAATACTACTACACCAATTAATATCCAGAAAATAGGGTTCATATTAATCCTCCTTATTTAACATACCATTAAGAATTATATCAAGCTCAGTGTCAAAAATATGACTAATCATAGCCTTGTCAACTGTCTCTCTTTCATTGATTATCATTTGTGACACAAGAAAGGAATTAAGCAATATATATGAGGCAATATCAGAGTCAACCTGACGTAGTTCACCAGAGGCTATACCTAGCTCAATACACTGCCTTATCATATCAACCCACATATTAACCGCCTCGTTACTATTAGAAAATCTGTTTAGTAATATCAGCTTAAACATATGTGGCTCATAAGCAAATGCCTCTGAAAGCATATTAAAAACTAATCTTGTATTCTCTGCAAAGGTTCTTTCTTCACTAATGCAAGATACAACTGCCTCTTTAAGATCTAGGCTTGTTTGTGTATGAATAGTATCGAGTATCTCCTGCTTATCCTTAAAGTAATGATAAACAATACCTGATGAGTAGCCTAGCCTGTCTGTAATTTTTCTGATAGAAAGCTCTTCAAAGCCTTCTTCAAGCCCTATTGTAACAGCTGTGTCTAAAATCGCCTTTTTAATCTGCTCGTTTTTCTTTATTTGTCTTTCACGACCCATAAGCTTCACCTTTAGAACGACGTTTAATTTTTGAACACTGTTCAATTTATCCATATTTTAGTAAATATCAAACCCTTTGTCAATAAGAAATCTATCAGATTTTAAATTAAGTATGTAATAACAAAATCCACAAAGAACAATATGTATTTTATAGTATTTTGAACAAGTATATTTACTTGAGTTTATTCTTGAATAGTAAGCGTCAATCAAAAAAACACACAGAACCCTCAACAAAAGTAACACAACATTACTTTTGTTGAGGGCTTTTCGACTTAGAATATTCAGGTATCTGATCTGACTAAGGTAAATAAGTACTTACATCCTTACCACACTGTATTTATGTGAATACATATTTCAGATATTTCTCTGGTATAAGGTATAATTTTCTCCTGCTTTGACTGTTTCATTGTCATGATTTACGATTAATGCTTCGTAAAATTTCCTTTTAGTATGAACTAAACAGCCACATAATGTGACGTTTTCTAATTTCTTATATCCTACATATCCGTCACAATGCAGGTGTGTTCCAGACCAATTCTTAAGGAATTTCTCAGGATATACACTACCTCGACCTTGAGTATATTCATATAATACTACTGGGTGTGTGTTATACGTTGAAGTTCTATATACCCATACATAGGACTTACTGGTTGCAGATTTACCTGGTTCATTTAGAACTTCAAGAACCGTCTCATCTGCATGCAATAGTGTTTCATTTAGCAGACTACATTTAAGCTCGTTGTAAAGTGGCTTCAA
>JAXJQK010000213.1:0-3130 GCA_036311185.1 Acutalibacteraceae bacterium
AATCATAGTTGATTCGACCGAAGAAGCCAAGGAGTGCATATGCTGTCTGACCACCAGAAACCTTCATTACAGTTGTACCATCTGTTGCTGTACCTACGAGATCCAGGTCATTGAGTTGCTCTGAAAGTAGATACTGACCAGAAGCTCCGACATTCTTTCTATGCTGGGTCTCATAGTTAGTACCCGCCATTACAGTAAGGCTATGATTCTTTGCAAATGTTGTTGTATAGTTTGCAAAGAGGTTAGCAGAATAGTAGTTCCATGTGCTTAAGCTCTCTGTCAATTCATCAAGACCTGCACCTGAATCATAATACTCTTCAGCTGCATCAGGGAAGCGTCTGTAAGCGAATTTAGTACGTCTTTGCGTATTACGATTCTGGTGGAATCTATAAGTAAAGTTAGCTGTAATAGAAAGACCCTTTACAGGAGTGATTACAAGCTCTGAAGTATTAGAGAAATCTGTCTTCTTCTCACTATTCTTATTCTTTGTCTCAGAAAGAATGATGTGACGACCGTTACCTACTGCATAAGAACCATTAAGAATGTTACCAGGAAGATAGAGCCAAGATCCATCAGGGTTGGTCATTGGGAAGATAGGAAGAGCGTGAGCTGCTGAGTAAGCAATTGCATTCTCAGGGTTATCAACTCCAATGTAGTTGTACGCACTGCTGTAGAATGAAGTATTGTTTGTAAACTTCATATACTTATTCACGTCGAAAGAAAGTTTCGAACGAAGATTGTACTTCTGGAATACATCAGGATTTGCCTTAATGATACCAGTCTGACGGTCATAACCTCCTGATACGAAATACTTCATAGCCTTACTACCACCTGAAAGCGAAATATTATGCTGCTGTACAGGGTGCTGATCATTGAACAATGAGTGGTAGTAATCGTAGTTACCATAGTAACGCCACTCATCTCTATTACCAATTCTACGAACTACAGTCCATGGACGATCAGGATGCTCAGTCTTATCGTTAACACGAGCTAGAAGCTGCTTCATATCATAGTCATCATAAAGCACATAGTTAGATCCCTCTGAAGCCATACGGAACTTGTTATGTGTATATACTGACCAGTAACCTGAAGTCTCGTAATCTGTTGAAGTAGTAGGCTCCTCCCAACCCAAACGTCCACTATAGCGTACAGTCGCCTTGTTAGTGCTTTCCTCACCATTCTTAGTAGTTACGAGGATAACACCGAATGCAGCACGTGCACCATAAACGGCAGCAGCTGCAGCATCCTTGATGACTGAAATTGAAGCGATATCGCTTGGATTAACTCTGTTGATATCACCCTCAGCACCGTCAATGAGTACGAGTGGAGAAGCAGAGTTAATTGAAGTATAACCACGGATGTTCAAAGATCCAGATGAACCAGGGTTACCTGCGGAATTAGTAATATTAAGACCAGGTACTGTACCCTGAAGCATTGATGAAACAGAGTGAGCGGAACGATTTTCAAGTTCCTTAGCATCAACTGAAGCAACAGCTCCAGTAAGGTTTACCTTCTTCTGTACACCGTAACCGATAACGACTGTCTCATCAAGGGTCATGTTATCTTCTTCAAGATAAACGGTAATGTTTGACTGATTGGCAGAAACTTTTACAAGTTTTGTTACGTAACCAAGAGATGAAACTTCCAAAGTTACATCACCTCCTGGTACGGAAAGAGTAAATGTTCCGTCGTCCATAGTTACAGCTCCGTTTGTTGTTCCGGCAACCATAACTGCGGCACCAATCAGAGGCAACTGATCTATGTCAAGAACCTTTCCTGACACCTGTCTGCTCTGTGCAAAGATGCTCAGGCTACAGCCAAGCATCAAAAACAGAGAAACAGCAATTGTTTTTAGTGCTCTCATAAAATGATGGTTTGGTTAATAAATTTAATGAATAATTAATATTTTACCTAAAAATGAGCTTGAGCAGCAATACGGCACATCCAGTCTGTACTTTTGTCTCTATAAACAATAGGGATATGAGACTTATAGACTTTATGAACGCCTTTCCTGATGAGGCAAGCTGCAAAAGCAAGTTGAAAGAATACAGAGAGAAGCATGGTGTTGTCTGCCCTCGCTGCGGATGTACACAGCATTATTGGAAGAAGGACAAGGAATGCTACGAGTGCAAACATTGTCACTACAGGCAGAGTCTCAAGGCTAACACCGTTATGCACGGCAGTCAGCTTCCTTTGAGATACTGGTTCATAGCGATGCACCTTCTGACAAGCACGAAGAAAAGTTTCTCCGCTGCTGAACTTAAGCGTCAGCTTGGGCACAAGAACTACAATCCGATATGGGCACTGCTTCATAAACTTCGTAATGCTATGGGTAAAAGGGACTCTGAATACGAGATCTGCGGTATGGTCGAACTTGATGAAGGTTTCTTTTCTACGGAAGTTCCTGACGATGAGAAGGATAAACCTCTCAAACGAGGTAAGGGAAGCCAGAAGAAAAGCAAGGTGCTTGTAATGGCTCAGACTGAGGAAGGCACTCCCTCCAAGAAGTCCGACAAGCCCACTTCCGTGAAATATATCAAGATGTTCGTCATTGAAGACCTCAAGTCTGAAACCATTGATGAGAAAGTCAAGATGTATATAGATCCGGACTCGACCATCAAATCAGACGATTCAAAGTCATATACAAACTTCAGTACAATTGTGAAAGAACATATCCATCAGGTCATCGAACCTAAGCAGGTCGGCAAGGTGCTGCCTTGGGTGCATATTGCGATTGCCAATGCAAAGCGACTGCTGCTGGATGTCTATCACGACATTCGCCCGGAGTACCTTCAGAACTATCTGAACGAGTTTTGTTGGAAGTTCAACAGAAGGAACTTTGGCGAAGCACTGTTCGACAGGCTTATGGTGGCTGCTGTTTCATACAAAAATCAATTTAGGTATAACATTGAGTAATCATTTATCTTTATCTTAAAAATTCTTTCTAAGTTCCGTAATATCAGGATGATAATATTTACCTACAAGCTGATGAAATTCCTGCTTCATTTCCTCAAGCTTATCTGGCTTTGATGATGAAAGGTCATTCTGCTGCATACGGTCTTCCTTTAAATTGTATAAAGCATAATCCTTGAGGTTTCCCAATTCAACTTCTTTTGTCTTCCTATATACC
>JAXJQK010000214.1:0-2694 GCA_036311185.1 Acutalibacteraceae bacterium
ACAGTTATATTTGACCTTACTGTATCAATTGTACTTGGTATTTTATATTCAGCAATTATGTATATGTCAGCTTCTGCTCACGTTTCTGTTCATTTTTCAGATGTTGACCCTGAAAAGCTTAAAGGCAAGCTTGAATGTAGTAAAGACGATTTTGCAGGTGTACAGGTTGCATATGTAACAGGTCCGTTATATTTTGCTTCTGCAAGCGAATTTGAAGATAAGCTTGAAGAGCTTAATAAAGATAACCACACTTTATTAATGTCAATGCGTGGTGTGCCTAATATTGATGTATCAGGTGCAAGAGTTATACTTGAAATGGTAAAGCAATTACAGAATAACAATTGTCGTGTAATGTTCTGTGGTATGTGTAAAAGAGCGAAAATCACGCTTGACAGAGCAGGTGTTACAGAATTGGTAGGAGAAAATAATTACTACATAAGTGCCGATCAGGCTTTTGTAAAGATAATGGAAACATCTGAAAATTAATGCTACTAATTAAATCCATCTGCCTATAAAAGCAGGTGGATTTTTGCATTTTTCGCTATATAATGCTGTGATAAATCACTTGACATAGTAGTTAATGAATGATAAAATTAAAATTAAATGTGCAAGTTAAGATTGACGTATGGTAGTGAATTTATTTTTATTTTTTAGTAGGTGAAAATGCTACTATACTGGATATTTATAATAAACTGTAAAGGATGGTAACTTATGCAAAAAGAAGTAAGACTAACAAAAGAAGGCTTGGAAAATCTTCAGAAAGAGCTTGATTTTTTAAAGACTACCAAGCGTGACGAAATTGCTGAGAAAATAGAAATTGCCCGTTCTTACGGTGACCTTTCAGAGAATGCTGAGTATGATGAGGCTAAAAACGATCAGGCAGTTGTTGAGGCAAGAATTGCAGAAATTGATAATATGCTTAAAAATGCTGTTGTTATTGAGGATATTGACACAGGTAAGGTTCGTCCTGGTGCAACAGTAGTTGTTAAAAATCTCAAGATGAATAAAGAATTCACATATAAAATAGTTGGCTCTAACGAGGCTGATCCGCTTCACGGCTTGCTTTCTGATGAATCTCCAGTAGGTTCAGCGTTAATGGATAAGGCATCTGGTGAGGTTGTAAGCGTTGAAACACCTGCTGGTGTAATGGAGTATGAGATTATAGAGATTTTGAAAAAGACAGGAGAGAACTAATATGAGTCAGGAAAATACAACACCTGAGGTTGAAATTCAGGAGCAGGATTTAAGCGAGCTTCTTCAAATCCGTAGAGATAAGCTAAAGGCATTACAGGATGCAGGAAAAGACCCATATGAGATTACAACAAGTGATAGAGATACTCTTAATAATGACATTGTTGATAATTTTGAGGAAATGGAAAATAAAGATGTTTGTATCGCCGGCAGAATTATGAGCTGGAGAGATATGGGCAAGGCTTCATTTATAGATGTTCACGACAGAAGTGGTCGTATGCAGGTATATGTAAGAATTAACGATGTTGGCGAAGATACCTATAAGGTTCAGATGGCTAAGTGGGATATCGGTGACATCGTAGAGGTTAAAGGCTTTGTATTCAGAACAAGACGTGGCGAGATTTCTGTACACGCTAAGGAAATCAGACTTCTTTCAAAATCATTGCTTCCATTACCAGAAAAGCACCATGGTTTAAAGGATATGGATTTAAGATATCGTCAGCGTTATGTTGATTTGATGGTAAATCCAGAGGTTAAAAATACATTTATTGCAAGAAGTACAATCATTAAGACTATCCGTAAAGAGCTTGATGATGTAGGATATATCGAGGTAGAAACACCAGTACTTAATACAATTGCTGGTGGTGCTACTGCAAGACCTTTTATAACACACCACAATACACTTAATATGGATCTATATCTTCGTATTGCACCTGAGCTATACCTTAAGAGATTGATTGTAGGTGGTATGGAAAAGGTTTATGAAATTGGCAGACTTTTCAGAAATGAGGGTATGGATGTAAAGCATAACCCAGAGTTTACAACAATTGAGCTATATGAGGCTTACACCGATTATAACGGTATGATGGATTTAACAGAAAAGCTTATCAATAAGTCTTGTATTGCTGTAAATGGCACAGACCAGATTGAATATCAGGGCGAAGCTGTTGATTTGTCACTACCATTTAAGAGAATGACAATGATTGACGCTGTAAAGGAATACGCAGGCGTTGATTTCAGCGAGTTTACAGGTGACACAGAAAAGGCTAAAGAGGTTGCTAAACAGCTACATCTAGAGGTTAAGTCAACTGACACTTGGGGTAATATCCTAAATACAGCATTCGAGGAGTATGTAGAGGATAAGCTACATCAGCCAACATTTATTTACGACTATCCTGTAGAGGTTTCACCACTTACAAAGCGTAAGCCAGGTCAGCCAGAGCTTGTTGAAAGATTTGAGCTGTTTGTTACACGCAGAGAGCTTGCAAACGCTTACTCAGAGCTTAACGACCCAATCGACCAGAGAGGCAGATTTGAGCACCAGCTAATGCTAAGAGAAGCAGGCGACGAAGAAGCTAATATGATTGATGAGGACTTCCTAACATCTCTTGAGTATGGTATGGCACCAACAGGTGGTATGGGTATGGGCATTGACAGACTTGTTATGCTACTTACAGACAGTGCATCAATCCGTGATGTAATCATATTCCCAACAATGAAGAC
>JAXJQK010000215.1:0-7983 GCA_036311185.1 Acutalibacteraceae bacterium
ATATAACCGTTAGGAATGTAGATAATTACACAAAATCGGCAATTGAAGCTATAAATGAAACTATAGATAATATAAGTTTTAAACCTATGTTATTTACCATTAAAGAAGTAGGAGAGGAAGAATGAATAATTATTATATTTTATACAACGAAAAGTCGGGTTTGTGGGAAATTTGGAACTCCGCTTATTCATATATAGAACAATATGCAGTTTCAGAAAGTCAGGCAAAGGAACTTGTAAAAACACTTCCAGCAAATGATAACCGACTTTCAATTGATAATAAATTTTCGCAAACAGTTCGTTCTTTACTTGGTAAAGAAAAATAATATCTTAAATTAAAACAATTTTGGAAAAAGGAGGAATAAGATGAATAAAGAAGATTTTATAACTTGGGTTAATTTAAACGAACAAGTTTTTGCTTTAGCTAGAGCTAGAATGAAAACAAAAAAAATAACTGAAGTTAGTTATAACTTTGCTAACAATAAAGTTTATGTGTTTTATATACCAGAAAAAGCTTTAAGTCGAGTTCCAGAATGTAAAATATTTGAACTTAGTGATTTTGTAGGAGAATAAAAATGGTAGCTTATTGTAAAAATTGTCTTAAGTGTAAAGACGGCTTTTGTGAACTCTACAAGGAAAATTTAGAAAAATCTAAACTTGGTGAGTATATTAAACTCAGTAAATGCAAGAGTAAAGTTAAACCTAAGACAATAAAACCTAAAACAATTCCTAAAGCTAAAAGAATATCAAAACTTCGTAAAGAATGTGATAAGTTATGGTCTGAGGCAGTTCGTGCTAGAGATGGTAATAAATGCGTTCTTTGTGGTTCTACTTCACATTGCCAAGCACACCATTGGTGTCATACTAAAGCTCAAGGAAATGCAACCAGATGGGATATAAACAACGGCATTACATTATGTTATACCTGTCACCTTTATAAAGTTCATTCTGGTGCTGCTTATTATATGGATATGGCTAAAAATATAGCGATTCGTATAATAGGACAGAAGGCTTATGAAGATTTGGTAACACCTAAAGAACCTAGAGTTTTCAACGAGTCGGAGATGATTGATATAAAAAATCACTTGACAGATTTGAAAAACAGTGTAGAATAACAACAAACAAAAAGGAGAAACAAAATGGAAGATAATAAGAAAAGAACAAAATGCGAGGTGTGGAGCCGTTGTATGGGTTACCTCAGAAGCACAAACTTCTTTAATATCGGCAAGAAATCAGAATTTAAAGAAAGAAAGTACTTTACAGAAGAAAAAACTCTAAATCACTGTCCTTACTGTGGAGCAGATTATCCACCATCAAAGAAAGGAGAATAAAAATGGTTTACCCAATAATAATTCCTGTTTCTAGAGGGCACGGCGTCTCTACAGGTTCTGCTCCATTATCAGCAAAGATTGCAATAAGCAGTATGGTAATTGCACTTATGTTATTACTCGGTTGTATGTGGTGGAAAATGATAAGTGATTTTGATTCAAAGCTAGAACAAATAATTCTTACACTTATATTTTTCTTAATAGAAACTGGTTTAACTTGCTTATTAGTTGGAATATTTTAGAAAGGAGAATAAAATGAAATATAAATTAGTTCGTGACCCAGACCCAGTATATTTTGAAGAACTTATAAATACTTACCTTAAGAAGGGGTGGAAAATCTGTGGTGGTACTACAGTAATAATAGAGGGAAAACAACAAATATTAACACAAGGTATGATAAAAGGAGAAGAAAATGATTAATTTTAATGACCTTAAAAAACCATTTCCAGTTTCTAGTTTAAAATGGAGAATTGGAAATAAAAACAGAGAAGGTTCTAAGGCTAATATGCTTGTTTATGTTGATGCTCGTATGGTTCAAGATAGACTTGATGAAGTTGTAGGTGCTGGTAACTGGCAATTTGAAACTCGTTCTATGAATTCTGTAAATAGACAAGGTAATACATTTACTATTATAGGTCGTTTAGGAATTAAAATCAATGACGAGTGGATATGGAAAGAAGACGGTGCTGAGAATTCAGATATTGAAGCTGCTAAAGGTGGTATCAGTGATGCTTTCAAGAGAGCAGCAGTTCAATGGGGAATTGGTCGTTATCTTTACAATGCAAGTGATTATTCAACTTGGGCTGAAGTAAAATCAAATGACTTTAACATTTACCAAGATAACAAGAAATTACTTGATACAGTTGCTTGGAAACTTACTCTTAGAGCTTATGATGAAACAAACTCTATGGGAGATTTCTTCTCAACACTTAGAAATAGCAAACAAGCAGAATTTATTGCTAAGCTTAGTGAAGAAATGTTTGGTGATAAATATAAAGCACAGTTAGTAGAATTAATAATGAAATTGGGAGAATAATATGGATGAGAAGTTTTTAGAACTTAAATTTATGGAAGCAATTACAGAAGCTAATTATCACTTGGTAAGAGGTATTCTTGGCAGTTTCATTGAGTTAGCAACTTCTAAAAAAATGGAAGAATTTCAAGAATTATCAGAAGAAGAACAAGTTAAACTTCTTGATGGTAATATTCAGATTGGTAAAGTATTCCAAATGCTTAGTTTAATCTTAACTCAAACACTTAATAAAAAAATTGAAGTTGATTCTGCTTCTAAAGCTTATGTAACCGAAACAAAAGGAAACAAAAATGGAAATAAGTAATATGGAATATTTTGATGTTCCTGCTTTAAATCATTCAAGTCTCTTAGATTACAAGAATAAGGGACTTAGTGGTTTTTGGAAGAACACAGCGTTTAATCCTAAAAGAAAGAAAGATGAAGGCTCTGATGCTTTCCTTATGGGAACTCTTCTTCATACTCTTTTGTTAGAACCAGAAAAAGAAAAGGATATTTTGGTTTATGATTACGGTAAATCAATAATCAATAAGAAATATAAAGAGTTTCAGAATGACAATCAAGGAAAACTAATTGTTAATCCAGAAATGATGACTAAGGCTTCTGCATTAATCCAAACCTTAATTGATTCTAAAGTATGGAAAAACTTAGTTAAAGATTGTGAAATTATTTCTAGGGAACAGCCTATTTACTTTGATTATTTGGGTATGCCTTGTAAGATTAAACCAGATATGCTCTTAAAGAGAAAAAACGGAACTTATTTAATAATTGATTACAAATCTACTGATGATATGCAAAGAATATTACGCTTTAGCGAATCATTAGGATATGATATAGAATCAGCTTTATATCGTCTAGGAGTATCATTCAGCTATGGTGTTCCACTTGATGATGTAGATTTTGTGTTTGTAATTCAAGACAAATCAGAGGGCAGAAATATTTGTCCTGCACGCTATTCTTTAGCTCACGAAAACTTTATGATAGAATGGATTAAGAGTACTATTGAGTATCTTGGTTTATACTTGGCAGAGTTTTCAAAAACTAAAGATGACTTGGCATTTCTTCAACCAAAAGACGGAGAGGTGCTAGAATTTATAACAATGAATAGAGAGGAATAAAAATGACTAAAAATAAATTTATTTTTAATATTGATGGTAAAGAAGTAGTAAAAGAACCTAAAGAGGCTCTTAAAATGTTAAAAAAGGATTGTGAAGACATACAAAAAATTTGTATTGACACAACAGAAAATTTATTAACAGGAATTCAACTTCTTAATGTTATTGAAGGCTTAATTGAAGCAGCTAAAGAAGATATTAAAAATTCTAAAAAAACAGCTGTAGTTTCAAAGAAAGGTACTAAACCATCAAAAGTTGAAAAACCAGCAAAGAAAGTTGTTAAAGCTAATCCTGTAAAGAAAGCTAAAAAAGTAATTAAATCAAAAAGAAAGGCAAAATAAATGACACAATTAAAAGGTGAAGGCGTAATCGCTAATAAAGAAGAAAGAAGAAATGGTGATTTTACTAATTATTCTTATGAAATCACTGTAAGTGCTTCTAAAGCTAATAAGTCTGGTGTTATCCCAACTACTAATATTAGACTATCAGCAAATAAAGATTTGGGTGGTTCAATAGGTTCTGGAATAGAATTTACTGCTGAACTCGTTCCTTATACAAAAAAGGACGGAACAGGCTCATCATATTTATTTAGAGCATTAAGTATGAAAGAAATTGAAGTCAAGAAGGCAGATAATACTCCTACTTGTGATATTGATGACGAATTTCCTCCATTTTAAGGAGTAAGTTTATGGGTAATAATTATTGTGATTTTTCTGGGTGCAAAAACCCTAATTATAAAACAGGGCTAACCGTAAAAAGGAAGAAAAGTTCCTTATACAATACTTGGTGTTGTATGAAACAAAGGTGCTTAAATCCTAATAGTCCTAAGTATCCTAGATATGGCGGGAGAGGAATAAAAATCTCTCCTGCTTGGTTATCAATAAAGGGGTTTTATGATTGGGCTATGCTTTCTGGTTGGAAACAAGGATTAACCTTAGATAGAATAAATAATGATGGAAATTATTGTCCTGAAAATTGTCGTTGGGTTTCTGTTTCGCAGAATTCAAAGAAAAAATCCACTACTAAATTGTCAGATGAGAATGCTAATTTAATTAGAAATAAATTCAAATCTGGTTTTTCTATATCTGAACTAGCCAGAGAATTTAATGTCAGTTATGGAACAATTTGGTTTATCGTTAAAAATATAACTCATAAATTTTAAAATGGAGCTTCGTTATTCATAATTTTATTGAGGGCGGTGTAAAATTCATCGCTCTCTTTTTTTGAATGAAAGTAATAAATCTCTTCATAAAACCCATCTTCTTGTTTTTTGTTATACTTAGGTTTTAAATAAGTATAAGAATCTATTACATAATCTCCATAATCCTTATTCCAGCCCTTACAATTTGAAGTTCTACCAATACAATGTTCAAATCGTTCATCAGCAAGCGAATCCAGTAATAATTCAGTAATTTTCAGTGAAACATCTCCAGTAATATAATCTTTTATTTCTTCTCTTCTAATTGCTCGAAACGGATACATTTTTCTCTCCTATGGGTTAAATATTGTTAAACTTGCAGGTCTTATTTGTAAATGAACCCAGCCTATTGTCTTTTGTGGATTTTCCATATGTAAACCCAATTCTCTTAATAAATGAATATTATTCATAAACCAGAGTGCTAATTGTCCGTCTCTATCAACAAAATCAACAGCCAATCCAGATAAATGTGGACTTGTAATAGAACCACCGACCTTTTTATTCAATGCAGGGTCTCTATATCCCCTTTTAACTAGTACTGGCTTAGGATATAGCTTTCCCCATTCGTTACTCTTATCACATAATATCATAAGATTCTTTTTTACTTCTGCTGGAATATCTTCTGGTTTATAGCCAGTATAAAATTCTCCAATATTAAATTTTGCCATTTTTCTTTCTTTCCATTATTTTATTTCTAATACAATGTGTAAATACATAATCTCGGTCTTTCTTGTTTTCAATTCTAACCGATAACTCACTTTCTTCAGTTCCTTCTACCTCATAAACTAAAGAAAAGGGTTTAACTTCTATTTTCTTATCGTCTAAAATTAATTCCATCGTCATTCTCCTGTTAAACTTAGCTTAATTATATATGAATTATTTATTATTAGCAAGAAAAAAGTTGACATTTAAAATATAAAGTGTTAATAATTATCTTGAAAGGAGAAAACTAATGCCAATCAGACAAAAAGTAAAAATTAAATGTGTTACAACTGGAGAGATTTACCCTTCAATTAGCAAAGCAGCTTTCGAAAATGACTTAGAGCCACAAGATATTCGTTGGTGTTTAAGAACAGGTGGAAAGAAAATGGGAAAAAATTTTATTAAATTAGAGGAAGAAGACGATGGAAGAACTAATAACAAGTAATATTTCACTTAATGATTTATCAGATTTTCATACACAAAAGTTTGGAAAAAAGCCACCACAACTACAACTTAACAAAGTAATCGAGGAATGGGGAGAAATGTTAGAAGCTATGACTTTAGATGAAATGTTAAAAGAATGTTGTGATGTTATCTTAGCAATGGTAGGTATGTTTAACTCTTATGATGCAGACCTTAATACTTATATGAAAGAATGTTTAATTAAAGTTATGAATAGACAATATCCAGACGGATATAAACATATAAATAATTCTTGACATTTAATGAAAAAGTGTTATAATGTAGAGGTATTTTAGAGAGACTAACACTGCATTCATTCCCCCTCTTTCTCTCTAAGATACTTCAAGTATCATTTTTTACTCCACCCTAGATTCCCCTCTAGGGTTTTTATTTTGTAAATTCAACAATTTAATTAAATAACTTTACGAAGCTTTAAGAATACAATCCCTACAAATATAAATACTAAGAATCCAATTATAATTTTTAACTTTGAAATTTCTTGTTTAAGAGAATCGTTTTGTGATTTGCAGGTGATAACTTGTGTATCAACTTTAGCTTTAAGGTTTTTTACATTTTCTTGTATTATGCCTAAATTTGCGTTTATAGAGGGTGTTTGACATTCCTTGGGTAGATTGTCCTTAATATCTTGAATTTGGTGTTCTATGACCGTTATATCGCTTTTTATTGTATCTGCAATAATAACTGTTGGCTCTTTCTTTGAACAAGCAGTAATAAGACTTAATACACATAATAGCCATATAATAGTTAAAATTTTCTTTATCATTTTATTTTCCTAGAATTGCATATTGAAATGTTAGATTTTTATTTCTTTTTATGCTGCCATACCTTTTGCTTCCCAATATATTCCTAAAACACAATTATTTGGAGGAATACCTAGATTTATCTTCGTTGTTGTTTTATTTGATATTTGAGTTGCAGGAAAATCACTTATCCAATCCCAACCTAAATTGCTATTTCCTACAGCTCCCCCGTGAGTTGTTTTCTGAAATTGATAATTTGTATCAGCCATTTCTACAGGAAGTGTTACGGAAACAATCGTTGTGCTTCCTGACGTAGATGCAATATACCCACCTTGTTCTACCCAACCACTAACATATTTACGATACCAAGTATAATTATTCTCAGCAGTAGGAACTTGATACTCTATAACAACATCAGCCCCTGAACTAATATCTGTGTTTCTTAAATCTCTATCACTTTTATTGTTTAATGATTCTGTAATTGCACCTATGTTTATATCTGTCATTTATAATCTCCTGTTTTACTTCTGTATTAACCTCTTATATAAGATAATTCTTTTCTTATTTGTCTTAATTTGGCATACAATGGGTCTTTATCTTCGTCTAATTCAAATTTACCTCTTAATGCTTGCAAATCCATATAACAATCAAGCCAGTCGTTAGAATACTTTATTTGTGCTGATAAATTTTTATAACGATTATTTGCAATCAAAAAATTTACACAATTTTCAAGTTTTAATATTTTATTTTTAAGTTGTATGTATTTCATAGCTTATTCCTTTTTCTTATCAACAACAGACAATCCAACACACGCAGTAAATGAAGTCATAAAGATTCCAACCACTGCATCTGATTTATCAATATAAGCCAATATAAAAGCCATTGCAAGTATAAAAGGTGCATATACCAATCTTGATGAATAAAGCCCATTTATATCTTTGAATAAATTTTTCATAATTAAAACCACTTGTTATATAAATATTTTGCTGTTTTTGCAAGTGCAATTCCTAGTTCTGTCCACGCACCACCAAGAACATAAGTTAATACATCCCAAACGATTTTTAAGAAATTAAATATTGCCATAACAATATTTTTTCCCAAATCTTTTATACCTGTTTTTAAAGATTGTCTTTTTTCATACCAATAGTTTTGTATATTGTTCCAACAGATTAACCAAATATCTTTCATTTATTTCCCTTTCTTTGCAAATGTTATATTTTCAAGTCTTACCAATCTTTTTTCATATTGATTAAAATTTTGTTCGCAAACTATAAGCCTATTTTCCAAGGTTCTATTTGACAATGTTAAATCTTTTAATGAAACTTTAACTTCATCAATGCTTTCTTTTAATGATTCAATAGACATTTTAAGAGGTCTTATTACAATAT
>JAXJQK010000216.1:0-3114 GCA_036311185.1 Acutalibacteraceae bacterium
ATGTCAGAGCAACATTGAAAAGGTTGTTGAGGATATAGTTAACTCTGAAAAATAATTAAATATGTAATTTTCGGGCAATAATCTAGTAGGTTATTGCCTGATTTTTTATTTTTAATGATAATCATCGTAAATCGTTACAAATTTAATGTCAGAAAAATCTCCAACCATTGTTCTACCTGTGTCGTATTCTCTTATAACTATATAGTTTGTGCCTACACCTGTTATCTGCCCTCTTTTTACATGGGTATTGTTTGTGCCAACTAAAAATTCTACATCTGCCATTTTGCCAACCTGTGTACGCATAAGTTCATTCATATATTCAATATTGTGATTATGTGTAGAGCCTTGATATATAATATTTGGAGTTACAGAATGTGCTGATATATTTGAATTTATCGGCATAAGCTGTGAGTTATTCTGCATTTGAGAGTGCATATTTCCCCATGTGCTTTGCCACATATTTTGATTTGTATTAGCACTCATATTACTATGCATTTTCATATTATTTACATTTGATTTCTTATTTTTACTTGAGTACATATTTCTGTTATTATCATAATTTTGTTGCTTCATACCACAGTCTGAATTATATGGCATTTCATCGGTTATGTTCATATTTTCACCCTGCATTGACATTCCCATATCATCTGTATTTGGGGATGTTTCTCTTTGTGGAAGTTTATTAGCATTATTAAGCATATACACAGTATCTTGAGGATTTATCGTGCGTGTGTTTGTGTTATTTAAACCATACATTCTGCCTATATCAATTGGATTGTTCATAAAAACAATATCCTCCCTTTAGCAATCTTTATCAAAAATAGTAATCTCATTATATACTATTCAGAAGAATGCATTTAGTGAGAATTGTCTCCATGCATATTTATATTAAACAATTTTATTCCTAAATGACAAAAACTCCCTTTGTGTAAACACACAAAGGGAGTTTGAATTTTATTAATGTATAGCTTTAGTTATTAAACCTCTGCAAACTCAGCATCCATCTCTGGAAGCTCTTCTTTGTCAGCAGAAATAAGAAGTGTAATATTTGTTTCTGCGTTGTCTGACAAAGTCTTTAGCTTGCTTACAAAAGTTTTTAGAGCGTTTTTATCATCTGAACAGATTTTGAATGTTGAGTCTACAAAAATATCTGTAACATCATAATTACCTGCACAGATACCACTGATAAAACCAAATAGTACATCATAGCCAGCAATCTGGTATTGGTCTGTATCAATTAGTCTTGCTTTGTGTGTAACATCATATGTAAGCTTAGCACCTTTTTCGATAACTACTACATTACCTGTTGAGTTTGTAACAGCTTCGTTTGCCTTTGCGATAAGCTTCTTTGTTTTACCTGAACCTTTACGACCGATTAATAATGTTACCATAACGTTTTCCTCCTATATATCCACAAATTGTGGTTTTTATAAATTTATTAATTTAGGCGAGCCTCTAATGCTGCCTTTTCTGACTCGTAACCAGGCTTACCTAGCAGAGCAAACATATTCTTCTTGTAGCTTTCTACACCAGGCTGATTGAATGGATTTACACCAAGTAAATAGCCACTGATAGCACAAGCCTTCTCAAAGAAGTAGATTAAATATCCTAGCTCAGACTCTGTCATTTCCTCTACATCAAGAACAATGTTAGGTACTCCACCGTCGTTATGAGCAAGTACTGTACCTTCAAATGCTTTTGTATTTACAAAGTCCATAGTTTTGCCTGCAAGAAAGTTTAGTCCATCTATATTGCCCTCTATCTCATCAAGAACAATCTCTCTCTTTGGTTTTTTGATATTCACAACTGTTTCAAACATAGATCTTGTACCTTCTTGGATAAACTGACCCATTGAATGAAGGTCTGTTGAGAATACAACACCAGCTGGGAACAAACCTTTATTGTCTTTACCCTCACTCTCGCCAAACAACTGCTTATACCACTCTGTCATCATTGTGAATGCAGGCTCGTAGCTAACTAGAATTTCAATACTCTTACCTTTTCTGTTAAGAATATTTCTTGTAGCAGCATACTTATAGCAATCATTAGTTGCAAGATCGTCATTATTAAAATCATCCTGAGCTTTCTTAGCACCAGCCATAAGAGCATCAATATCAGCACCTGATACTGCGATTGGTAGTAGACCAACAGCTGTAAGTACAGAGAAACGACCACCAACATCATCAGGTACTACAAATGTCTCGTAGCCTTCTTCATCAGCAAGAGCCTTTAGTGTACCTTTAGCTTTATCTGTTGTGCAGTAAATTCTCTCTTTAGCACCCTCTTTGCCGTACTTCTTCTCAAGCATTTCTCTGAATACTCTAAAAGCAATAGCAGGCTCAGTAGTTGTACCGGATTTAGATATCATATTAATAGATACATCCTTACCCTCACAAATATCCATAATATCTGCAAGATAAGATGAGCTTATGCTGTTACCTACATAATAGATATCAGGTGTATCCTTAGATTTTGCATTATAATTCTGTGAGTGAATAAATTCAATAGCAGCCCTAGCACCAAGGTAAGAACCACCAATACCGATAACTATAAATACATCAGTATCCTTCTTGATTTTTTCTGCCGCAGCTTTAATGCGTGCAAACTCCTCTTTATCATAATCAGTAGGTAGTGTAAGCCAACCGATAAAGTCATTACCAAGACCTGTACCATTATGAAGAGTATCATGAGCAGCCTTTACCTGTGAAGCAATAGCTGTATACTCGTCATTGCTTACAAAGCCTGACAAATATTTGTCTGAAAAAGTTGTTGCCATATTATGTCCTCCTAAACTCTTGTAAGTTCGATTACAAGTTTATGTATATATAATACAATACTTCTCACTCTTTTTCAAGTTTGTAATGTAAAATTTCATAACTTTTTAATTATTTTCTTTATTTTTTACTCAATTTTGCAATAAAAATTTCAATTATAATTAGCTTTATAAATTATTTGCCTATTTATATATTGCACTAGGGCGTATCTGAAAACTCAAAATGATTATATTATTTAGACAAAACCCATATAGAAGCAATATAAACAAAAGCAAGAAAAGAGGAAGCAAGTTTATCATAACGAGTAGCAACTCTACGAAAAGCTTTTATTTTATTGAAA
>JAXJQK010000217.1:0-10349 GCA_036311185.1 Acutalibacteraceae bacterium
ATAAAAAGATTTAAAATTTTATCTTCTCGTTACAGAAATAAACGTAGAAGATTCGCTTTGCGTGTTTCTTTAATTTGTGGTATTTATAATTTCCAAATGTAGGTTATCGAACAGGTCTATTATTTAAACAAAATTTTGATAATAATGATGATGAAGATTACCATGAATTAATTGAATTGTTAAATAGCGAAGAAACTTTTCGCACTTTTGGAGATGGCTTGCTTTGCTTTCTTCAGAACCGTAACCCTGGGTTAACTGCTGACACAGCTACTAAATATATTGAAAAATTATGTGAAGAAACAGGAGTTCCTGTTAAAGATATTGCTAATACAGGTACATTTAGAAATTGGTTTAAGGTTGGACTACGTCCTGATAAGGGTAATAATAACAGAAAAAGAATTTTCGCACTTGCATTTGCTTTGCAACTTACTGCAGAAGAAACTGCCGAATTGTTCCACAAAGTCTATCTTGACCGTGCTTTTGATTATCGTAATATAGTAGATATCGTATGTTATTTTTGTATTGCTAATAATAAATCATGGCAAGATGTAAATCGTATTCTTGATATTGTTAAAGATATGGATTTTGATAATAGCGACTTTACAACATATACTTCACAAATAGAAAATGATGTACAAGCTATGGCAGATGAGAATGCTTTGGGTGAGTACATAAAAAACCACGGACATAATCTTGAGAAAAGAAATGTATCAGCCAAGGAAACAGTAAAAAAACTTATATCACAGGCAAATGGGCTCGCAAAAAAAGAATCAGAACTTCCAGAGTATCGAGATTGTTTTATCGGTTGTGATAGAACTTCTAAGAATTTCACTTACGAGGTTATTACGAATCTTCCTGTGTCAGGTGAAAAAGGAACAAAAACATTTTTCAAAAATTCTCGACTTCCAAAAGAAATCAAAAGCAGATTTCCTGAAGCAGGTACTCTATCCAAGAAAGAACCTACTTATGAAGAACTACGCAAACTTATTATTTTACTTTCTTCATATAAGCATTGGGTTAGCCTGCGTTTTAATAACGCAGAATCTGATATAGAGGTTTATATTGATGAGATAAACAACTACCTTAATTACAGTGGCTTTTCTCCTGTATATTATGGAAATCCCTACGATTGGCTGTTTTCGTTTTGTGCAATGTCAAACAATCCATTAGATACATTCAGAGAAATAATAGCCGAAGTGCTTGAGGAAGATTAATCAATGAAAGTTACAGATACGGATTTCTGTAATGTAATATGTATACACAACAATAAAGGAGTGTGTAATACTATGAAAAGAGTTCCCTTAAATCAGGGTGATAAAATCAATCTTAATAACCGAGAATATACGATTGACACAGTTATTGGCGATGGTGCTACTTGTATTGTGTATTCTGCTTATTATGAAGACAATCTAGGGTTGCCTCATCGTGTAAACATTAAAGAGTGCTATCCGTATAATGCTGATGTCATTCGTGAGGGCGAAACTCTCGTATGGATGTCAGAAAATGAAAGAATACAAAAGCAACTTGCCTTTACAACTACATATAAAAAGCTGATGAATAATCAAAAAGGTAACTATATAGTCCATGCTTTTGATATCGGTAGGTGTAACGAAACGTTGTATATAGTTATGGATGCAAATGACGGAGTTACTTTTGATAACGATAATGCAAATAATCTTAGTGATATATTAAGCACTGTAAAATTACTTGCATATGTTGTAGGTGAATATCACAAAAACGGATATCTTCACCTTGATATAAAGCCAAGTAATTTCCTTGTATATCCTCGTCCAAGTGACCATATTATATTATTTGACATGGATACCATAACATCTATCGAAGATATTAAGTCAGGCAAAGTTCAGGTTTGCTCTTATTCAGATGATTGGGCTGCACCAGAACAAAAACAAGGTAAAATCAATAAATTATGTCCTGCTACGGATATGTATGCTATTGGTGCTGTGCTTTTTGAGAAAGTTATGGGCAGACAGGTTGAGTGTGGTGATTCTTGTCTTTTTGCTGAATGGGAGTTTGACGGAGAATTATTTGAGGATGTAAATCCAAAGATAAAAAGACTTCTTAGTAATATTTTCAGAAAAACTATCTCTGCTAACATTAAATGTCGTTATCAGTCAGCAAATGACCTTATAAAGGCTTTAGCAGAGGCAATTAAGATTGCAAATAGCGATATATACCTAAAAGGTGACGATATTTGCTGTAGCGGTTGTTTCTTTGGTAGAGAGAATGAACTTAATCTTATTAAGTCATATTTTGATTCAAAAAAGAAAGCTGTATTTTTACACGGCTTTGGTGGTATTGGTAAAACTGAAATAGCACGCAGATATGCACAGCTTAACAGTAAGAAATACGATAATGTTCTGTTTATAAAATACAACGGAAATGATACCCTACAAGAGCTTCTTAACGATATAGATATCGTTAATTTTGATACAGATGACAGCAAGGAAAAATGGCGTAAGCTTCGTAATCTGCTAGATGAACACACATTAGTTATAGTTGATAATTTTGATATTGAGCTTGGTGCAGACAATGGACTTAAATTGTTGTTTGAAACAAAGGCAAACATCTTAGTAGCTACTCGTACTGATTTTAGCTCTGTTTATAACGGTGATAAGTATGGTTATATCGAGGTAAAGGAGCTTGCCAACTCTGAGTTGGAGCAGATGTTTATTACTAATGCGAAAATCACATCTATTACCGAAGATGATAGATGTATATTAAAGAAAATCTTTAAACTTATCGAAAATCATACATACGCAACAGAGTTGTTAGCAAAACAGATGTGGTATTCAGGATGGTCGGTTGAAGAGCTTTATCAGAAAGTTAAGTCTGGATTTGCTTCTTTAGAAAATGTTGAAAGAATCATTGTAAATAAAGATGAGAAACAACCAGAGGGTAATTCATTTAACATTCTTAGGGCTGTGTATAACATATCAGATTTAACCGAAGGACAAAAACAAGTATTAAGAGATATGGTGCTTTTAGATTGTGTTCAAGTGACCAAAGATGTATATCGAGAAATTGCATTAACTCCTATTACTGCGTATAGAACAGAAAGAATCTTAAACCATTACGAAAGTTTAGATATACAAATTTCTGATGATATATATGCAAAAATGCCAGACAAAACATTAAACTCTTTTAATCAATTGGTTGATTTGGGATATATTTTGCATTATGGTCAATTTTTTACATTACACAGCATAATAAAGGAGTTAGCTTTATTAGAACTAAAACCAACACTAAATAATTGCCCTGTAATTCATAACTATATGTTCCGTAAAATTGAAAGGTTAAACTATTTTGATTCTCAATATGATGCCGACGAGGCGGAAGCTTTTGATATTTGTGAGTTTGTGTTTAGTGTTTTTCAAGAAATTGATCTGTCGCTTCAGGAACATTTAGAATTGATGTTAAGATGGTTGTATTTACTGTATGATAGTGCTGATTCATTTGTTGCCAGTAGTATATTTTTTAATGATAGCCTTAAATATATTGAGCTTTTTAATCATCTTGAAAAAATTGCATTTAGTTTATCTGATGATGAAATGCAGTTTAAAATTTTATATATTATTTTTAAAGCCTACTTAAACGAGTGTGATTATCGATATTTGGCTGATGAAGAAGTAATTATTCAACGAACAAATGTTAGGAATAGTTTAGTTCTTAAAGCGTTTCTAAATGTACTTAAAGTTAGCGAGGATAATCCTAGAAAACTTAATGACATATACTGTGAAATATCCTATTCTGCAAATTATTTTGCAATCTCTTTAAGAGAAAATGACCCCCAAAAACTTGTGTTAACTGCTTACTCTAAACATCCTGAGCTTTTAAAACTAGATTATAATGCTAAAGAGCATTATGGTTTTGAGTTAAATGAAAAAGAACTGCAAGCAAAAGAGGAAGATAGACGCAAAAGTATAGAAGAACATAATAAAATGGCAGAAAATTGGCATAAAATGCATGATGATAGATATGATAAATACGATGAGGAAGAAAAACTTGTTAAAGCTTTTAGAGAAAGTAAGGATAAAGTAGATTTTGCACACAGTGTTGCTTTTAACGAAAAATACGATATAGAGTCTAGGAATGAATATTTAGATTCATTTGTTGACGAACTGATATGTTTTGAGGTATTTAGTGTTGATGATAGGTGGGATGAATTTCAGAAAATATTGAAAATACGTTATGAATTTGATAGAGAGAAAAACTGGGAAGAAAGTTTGTATGTAGATATAGCATATAGAGCAATAAGGTCTCTTTTTGATGATAGTTTATCTTTTGATGAATTAATGCAATTAGCGCTTGAATGTGATTTGGATTATATTTCTGGATTGTGTTATGATTTTTATGTGTGCACTAATACGCAAACCGTTTTCAAGTGGAGCAAAGAAGCAAAGAAAGGATATCTTGTGTTACCCTACTTTGTAAGATTAATAGAAGCAGATCTTAGTGATTATTATGATAATAAAAACAAGGATTCACTTCGCGATATTTTTAGAAAACTTTCAGAAGTGCAGGAATATGCAGAGATTGCAATCAAAGAAACTGAGCAAACACCTGAACTACAAAAAGTTCACGCTGAGTGTGTTGCAACTTATAAGTGGCTTACAGATTTGATTAATAAAGCAACTAACAAAACATTTGACTTAAAGCCTGATAAAGAATAATTATTTCTTATTACACCGATTGAGGTAAAACTCGATCGGTGTTTTTCTTTTTGTCAATGAAAGTTACAGATAGAAAATTCACTTTGTTATTATTAAATCACAAAATAAAGATGGATTTCAGAAAGGGGAAATCATAATGAAAAAAACATTATATAACTGCTACTCTGACAACTGCTGTGGCTACTGCAAATTGCACCACTGTTCAATTACTGTGAAGCAACTCAGGAAAAAAGAATGTTTGAAGAAACAATGTTGGTATCTTGAAAAGAACGAAGAACACGATTATTGGCGTCAGCGTGAACGCACAAAAGAACTTCGCAAAGAGAGAAAACTTGCATTGGCAAGTATAGCTTAACTGAGTATCAACGAAAGTTACAGATAGAAAAATCAGCTTGATATAATAAAATCACAAAATAAATCTTGGAGGTAAACTTATGGGTTGGGCAAAATACGATGAAGACATCAGAGAAATTGTTGAGGAGAGAAGAACTTATTGTAGTGTGAATTATGGCTATAATTACACAACGCAATATTATACAAGACCAGTTTCTTCTTATAGTTCACCAAGTAATAGAATCACTAATCAAGGTGGTTGCTATATAAAACATTCTAACGATACAGTTAAATATTAAACGGAGGTTTTAAAATGAGAGAATTTGATTTAAACATTGAAAAGGTTTTAGAAAACTGGACAGTAGCACACGCAATCCGAGAAATTATTGCTAATGCATTGGATGAGCAGATACTAACAGGTACACCAGATATTGAAATATATCAGGATTTGTCTGGAGTATGGCACATCAGAGATTATGGCAGAGGTATTCAGTATCATCATTTAACACAGAATGAAAATGAAGAAAAGCAGATAAATACAAATCTGATTGGTAAATTCGGTGTAGGCCTAAAGGATGCACTTGCTACCTTTGACAGACAGGGTGTTGATGTTTCTATAATGTCTAAATACGGATATATAACAATAGGACAATCGACGAAGCATGGATTTTCTGATATTACAACTCTACACGCTTATATAGATGAATCTCCTGACAAGGATTTTATAGGAACAGATTTTTCTTTGAGTGGTTGTTCTGAAGATGATATTGAAGAGGCAAAAGATTTATTCCTTCGCTTTACAGGGATAGAAACTTTAGAGAAAACAAACTATGGCGAAATATTGGAAAAGCGTGATGATGTGGGAGAGATATTCATCAACGGAATAAAGGTTGCCGAGGAAGAAAATTTCTTGTTTTCGTATAATATCACTTCAATCAATAACACACTTAGGAAAGCTCTTAACAGAGAACGAACAAATGTAGGACGAACAGCATATTCAGAAAGAATAAAAGCAATTCTATTGTCAGCAGAGTCTGAATATGTTCTTGAAATGCTTACAGACAACCTCGAGGAAATGAGCAGTGGTAATCAATCTGATGAACTTAAATGGATTGAAGTTCAGAAACATGCTGTAAAACATCTTAACGCAAGAGAAGATACCGTTTTTGTAACACCTGATGAAATCAAAAACTCATCTGGAGCAATACTTGATATCGTAAGAAGTAGCGGAAAAACTCCTGTTTTTATTACCGAAAACGTTATGCGTAAACTAGAAGATGATGTTGATGTAGATGGTAATGAAATTTCTACAATAAGTACAGTTGTAAAAAGCTTTAACGAAAGCTTTCAGTATGATTTTGTAAAGTACGATAACTTAACATCAGCAGAAAAAGCAGTGTTTGCAATTACTGACAAAATACTTAAAGACTTTGGTTTCGAAATTAAGAAAGAGCAAATTTTCATATCGAATTGCTTACAACCGGATTTTCCAACAGAGTCCTTTGGAGGTATCTGGGAACCTTTTGAAAACAGAATTATTATTCTTAGAGATATGCTTTGTGATGTAAGTACTTATGCTGGTGTTTTAATACACGAATTAATTCACGCAACTACAGGACTTAATGATGTTAATCGTTCCTTTGAAACTGAGCTCACAAGATGGATAGGTAGATATGCAGCGAAAGTATTGAAATGAAAAGAATGCTACAGAGAATAGTTAGAATTCCTAGTTACAACTATGCTATCAGGTAATGAGGTGAAAATTTAATTTACAGACATTTTAAACTTTGTTTTTTCATAAATTACTTACCAGCTTAAGTAATATTGATAATTGAGCAGTAAGGTTATATAATAAGCTTGAGCCGAGAATAAAACCACTTTCAGTGAATCTACGCCGAAAGTGGTTATTTCTCTGCATATCGATATATGACCACACAAATACATATAACTGAAAATATATTTTGCAACAAATCTGGGAAATATCTTATTTAATAGAGGGGGATTGTTATGAAGCTATGGACAGCACAGACCATAGAGGTTTATGAAAACTTAAAAAAGACAGGAGTTCATCGCTTTAATGCTGACAAGTGCTACTGTTTTTATGAGTTTTGGGCTGAGCCTTACACTTGGTTAGCTGAAAAAATGAAGGAGCGTATTGGGTTTCCTCCTGAAGGGGTAGAATTTCCTGTTTGGTTTTGGTATAAGTGGAACGGAAATCACCACAAACCAGATTTACGATCCCGACGTTCGTTTGGAACAAAGGGGCAAAAAATGGTTTTACTTGAAGTAGAAATACCTGACAATGAAGTTTTATTGAGTGATTTTGATAGCTGGCATTTTGTGTTGAATAAGTCTCATACATATTACAATACCAATACAGAGCAAGAGTTTGATGAAATCTATAATTGGTTGCAATCACTACCTGAAGTAGAAAGACAAAAGGAAATCGAAAAATCGTGGGATAGTATATTTGACATAACTCCAATGAAAAATAATTATCGTCAAACTGGATATTGGGTTCAAGCCACTGCTTGGGAGCTAAAGCTTGAAAATGTGCTAAAAGTAACTCCGTTCACTTGTTAAATTATAGGATTGGTAAAATAGCTATTACGAGCTTTTGAAAAAAGTTAGGTTAAAATCCTAGTCCTTTTAAGCAGGATTTTTAATTTGCTGTTTAACCACTTTATCGGGATGAACATAATAAATCCTGAATACTACAACCATGCACAAGAAAGATTGAATTATATTTCAACTTAAAATTATAAATGATTATTATTGATAGCTAACAATTTATAAATATACAACTCAATAACAATTACATTGGTATCCTATTGGTAATTAAGAAAAGGCATGGTATAATTAGTATAAAAACAGAAGAGGAGATACTGTATATATGCAAAGTGATAAAACATTAGAGGAAGTAAGAAAAATATTTGAGGGTGATAGATTTGCAACCGAAAACGGTGCTGTTATAGACGAAATCGGTGACAAAAGTGCTACCTGTAGTCTGATTATTACTGATTCACACCGTAATGCTATGGGTGCTGTAATGGGAGGTACATATTTTATGTTAGCTGATTTTGCTTTTGCAGTTGCAGCTAACTGGAAAAAGCTAAGCTGTGTATCGGTGCACTCTGACATTTCTTTTTTAGCTCCTGCCAAGGGTGAAAAGCTGATTGCTAAAGCAGTGTGTGTAAAGAACGGAAAAACAACAGCCTGTTATCGTGTGGATGTTACAGATGAGCTAGGAAAGCTGACAGCTACAGTAACGGTTACAGGATGTCATATTTCTTAAAAGGTTGATAATTTTTATAAAATTTATGGATTTGCGTACATAATAATTTAGAATACAATGGAGGTTAAACAGATGAAGGAAATTGATTTATCAAAAGAAATTGATATGTTAAAGGAATTCAGCGAATTTATTGGTGATAACGAGATTTCTACAGCAGAGGATTTTGATGAAACCTTTAACGAATTTGTGATGTTTAAAGGCTTAATGCCAGAATTAAATAAAACTGAAGATGATGCCGAAAATGTTTATGATTATCTTGAACTTGCTCAGTATGCTACAAGTAAGAAAAAGGCTTTGCAATATGCAAAAAAGGCTTTAGAGCTTGAACCAAATAATCTTGATGCAGAGGTTATGGTTGCAGAACTTTCTACCAGCTCTGTTGAAAAATTGCTTGATAAGTATGAAGCCTTACTTGAAAAAGAGGCTAAAAAGCTGGAGCAAGAAAGCTATTTCGAAGATATAGGTGATTTTTGGGTGATTTTTGAAACCAGACCATATATGAGACTGTATTATAGCTATGTTCAGTCGCTTATTGATTGTGGGCGAATAAAATCTGCTGTTAAGCATAGCTCTGAAATGCTAAGATTGTGTAAAAACGACAATCTAGGTATTAGATATAGATTAATGAATTTATATACATACCTTGAAGACGAAGAATCAGCCATTGAGCTTTTCAATAGATACGAACAAGAAGATAGTGCTATGTTTTTGATTCCTCTGTCAATTCTTTACTATAAGCAAGGCGATTTGAAAAAATCAGCGAAATATCTCAAAGAGCTCAAGAATACTAACAAGGATACTCTTGAATTTTTTAAGGGGTTAAGTAGTGGTGATATGGAGTTTATGGAAAAAGGAAATCTATATGGTTATGCTCCTTATACTATTGGGGAGCTTATAGAAGAGTTTAATGAAAATCTACTTCTATTTTTATCTTCTAAAACTTATTTTGATTGGGCATTCAAGAAACTGAAAAGCATGAAATGATGACGTAAGAAAAACAATTTAAATGATTATTTACAGTTTTTGATGATTATAACTTCTGATTAAAAAAATAATAAGGAGAAACAGCTATGTACTATAATATTTACTTTAGTCCTACAGGTGGAGCAAAAAGGGTTGCTGATATAATTGCAAGCAACCTTTGTGATGAGTATTGTGATGTTGATATTTGTCGTGATATTGATAATATGACTTTGACAGAATTGGATATCTGCATTGTTTCTGTTCCGTCATATAGTGGCAGAGTTCCTGCAATTGCTATAGAGCGTATCAGAAAAATTAAAGCCAATGGTGCAAAGGCAATTCTAAATTGCGTTTATGGTAACAGAGAATGGGAAGATACACTTACTGAGCTTCAGGATACGCTTGATGACTGTGGTTTTGTTTGTGTTGCAGCAATAGCTGCCGTTGCAGAGCATTCTATCTTCCGTCAGTTTGCAACAGGTCGCCCTGATACAGCAGATTCAATCCAGCTTGCTGAGTATGCAAAGAAAATTACAGAAAAGCTTAATATTGGAAGTTTTGGTAAATTGAAGCTTGAAGGAAATCATGGTAACTACAAGGAAGTTTCCAAAGGTGGTCCTTTCAAGCCTGAAGCAAACGAAAATTGTATTGGCTGTGGAGTTTGTGCCAACGGTTGCCCTGTAAATGCTATTGACAATAAAAATCCTCGTAAAACAAACAAGGAAATTTGCATCAGTTGTATGCGTTGCGTTGGAATCTGCCCTGTTCACGCAAGAGATTTTGATGTTGATTTTATGAAAGAAATGAGCGAGAAAATGTCACCTAAGCTTGGTGGTCATAAGGAAAATCATTTGTTTTTGTAATATTAAAAAGCTTAGCCTACAATTAGCTGGCAGGAGGTAATATGGATATAGATGTTTCAATAATACGCAGTAAAAGAAAAACAGTAGCAATACAGGTAAAAGCTGGACAAATAATAGTTAAAGCTCCATTACAAATGAAGACGACAGAAATCCAAGAGCTTTTAGAGCAAAAAAAGGAATGGATTGATAAGCACCTTGCATTAG
>JAXJQK010000218.1:0-9310 GCA_036311185.1 Acutalibacteraceae bacterium
AAAACCGTGATGCTTGTAAAGTTGTAAGTATACTATTGACATATAGCCATAAAAGAAACACATCTCCAAACTGCAAAAGAGAACTATTGCAAATACAATAGTCCTCTTTTGCTGAATTTACAAGTTATTCTGAATATAAATCCAAAACAACTTTATTATTTACTTTAATAAAACCATTAAATTACGTTGAAAACAAATTAAAAATAATTTTTATTAATCGTTAACATTACAATTCTTATGGCATTTCTGGTGTAACTGTACCAGGTGTTATAGCGTCTTCCATAACTACCCATAGTGAACCTGTGTAGTCTTTCATATCTGCTGTTTGCTCTCCTGCACCACTGTTTACAATCCAGTTATACTGACCTTCACCCTGACAATAGAAGTTAACTGTGTACCAACCATCCTTGTCAAAGTCTGTCATCTTTGTACCAGGCCAGTTGCCTAGTGCATTGTAATCCTTATCACCTGTCTGTACAGATGTCTGCCATACGTATAGATATGGCTCCCATTCAACGCCTTCAGCCATTTTTACGTTAACTGTTGTTGTAACAACCTTTGGTGTTGTAGCATCTTCCATAACTACCCACTGATTACCACTGTAACCAACCATATCAGCTGTTTGGCTACCATTGTAGTTTACGATCCAGTTGTATGTGCCTGTTGTAGCAAATGAAGCCTCAAACCAGCCATCACCATCTGTATCTGTCATTGTAATTCCTGGCCAAGCACCACTATTTGGAGCCTCAGCACCCTCTTCCCATACATATAGGTTAGGTGTATCTGTTGAACCCTCTGGCATCTTAACGTAAATTGTTGATGTTAGAGCATCTAAATTATAACGATAAGTAACCTTTGTATTACCTACAGGAACTACACCTGAAGCATTTTGTGGAAGTTTACTTTCATCCAATACATAGTACTGAATTGCTTCTGGCTCTACTGAATATGTTTCGCCAGCCTTATACTGCTTAACGCTATCTTTCTTTAGCTTGTTTCCGTTTTCATCTACATAAGAAACTGTAATTGTACCGATAGCCTTCTGATCTGTATAGCCTAGTAAGTACTTCTGAATAAGAACTACGTCTGTAAGATCTACTTCACCATTCATACTTACATCAGCAATAGCCTTTTGCTCGTCTGTAAGAGTATATAGACCAAGAATACTCTTCTGGATAAGAACAGTCTCAAGAAGTGTTACTTCACCGTCACCGTCAAAGTCCTTAATCTGTACATTGTTTGGCTCATAGTAGTATTCAACTACTGTATTTGTGCTTGCGTATGTACCCTCTGTGTTATCTGTAGAACCTACATAGTTATAATATAGGTCGTAGCTATTACTTGGAGCTGTGTAGTAGTAATCACCTACATTACTTGCAAGTGTAATTGTTGACATTGTTTCGCCTGTTGACTTATCAATGTGACGAACCTCAACTGTGCTCTTCTCTGATGTAACACCAGAAGCCTCGTAGCTTTCCTTATCAACAAGAACTAGAGCCTCGCCAGCAGGAACTGTAATTGTTTTTCCGTTAAATTCATCTAGCTTAGCAATACCTGCCATCTGACCATTTACTACTGATACCCAGCTGTCTGGTAGTGTGTCAGCAAGTGTTACTGTCTGAGCCTCTGAATTAGCATTAAATAGGAATACAACATTCTCCCAATCGAAATCCTGATCAGCATATACCATCTGAATAACACCTGTATCCTTGCTGTATTCAGTTGTAACGCCAGGAAGAGCAACAGGAGTTCTAACAGGTGCATAGTAGTTTCTAAACTCTATCATACCCTTATAGTAAGATACAAGGTCAGCATACTCTAGTGTTCTTTCCCAATCAAGTCTATTTAAATCAGGAGGTGACTGATAGCTGTTGTGATCGCCAAGCTTTGTTCTTGCGAACTCTTCACCAGCAAGAATAAACGCTGTACCCTGAGATGAGAAAGTAATAGCTGAGCTTAGCTTATTTCTCTTGATGTAATCATCATATCTATTTGTATATTCACCACCAAGTGATGCTACAAGTCTGTCATAAAGTGTTGCATTATCATGACAAGAAGCATATGTTACTGTCTGCTCAGGTGTTCTTGCCATCCAGTTGCCACCTCTTTGAGTGTTAGCAAGCAAACCATAAGATATAGCCTTTGCACCAGAGAATTCACCCTGAATATAACCCTTGCCTTCTGCATCAAATACGCTACCCTTTATACCGTCACGAATCTGGTCGTTAAAGTGAGCGATTCTTTCATTCATATCCTTTGCATTAGCCTGTGAAGATGGTACAGCATCTGCATCAAAGGTTGAAGCCATTGACCAGCCCTCACCATACATAATGATATCTGGATCAATTTCATCAAGTGCTTCACGAATTGCGTTCATTGTTTCAACATCGTGTAAGCCCATAAGGTCAAAACGGAAACCATCGATATGATATTCTTTTGCCCAGTAAACAATTGAATCTATCATATACTGTCTGTACATTTCACGCTCTGATGCTGTATCATTACCACAGCCTGAACCACTTGAGAAGCTACCATCTGGATTCATTCTGTAATAATAATCTGGAACTGTCTTTTGGAATACAGAATTTGTTGAATATGTATGGTTATAAACAACGTCCATAATTACACCGATACCATTATCGTGTAAGCTTTGAACCATCTGCTTTGTCTCATTAATTCTTACATTACCATCATATGGGTTTGTAGAATAGCTACCCTCTGGAACATTATAGTTCTTAGGATCGTAACCCCAGTTAAACTGAGTATCAGAACCAGCCTCGTTTACTGAGCCGAAATCATAGAATGGGTTTAGGTGTACATAGTTTACACCTAGCTCTTTAATATAATCAACACCTGTTGAAACCTTGCCCTCACCATTTAGTGTTGTGCCTGTTTCTGTAAATGCAAGATACTTACCACGATTAGCCTCGCTAACGCCTGAAGACTTATCATAAGAGAAGTCCTTTACGTGAAGCTCCCAGATTGAAGCATCTGTCTGGTTAGCAACTCTCTTGAACTTGTTGTCGTTCTCCCAGCCCTCAGGGTCTGTGCTATCAAGATCAACAACCATTGCTCTATCACCATTTACACCTACAGCCTTTGCATATGGGTCAGCTGTTTCTTCTGTATCTTTACCATTTGTTATGCTGTATGTGTAGTAAACATTCTTTAAATCTTCTTCTATTGTTATTTCCCAAACAGCATTATCACCTTTTACAAGATCATATGTGCCTAACTTAGAAGCACCCTCTTCATCATCACTACCTGTTGCAAAAAGATTAAGAACAACCTTTGAAGCTGATGGTGACCACACCTTAAATGTTGTTTTTTCTGGTGTGTAAGTAGCACCAAGGTCATTACCGTAGTATGCTTGTTCATCATACTGAGCTGCTTGTACTTCATATGGGTTTGCAGTGTCATCAGCGGCTGAAACAGCTACTGTTGCTGTACTGCCCACAAGTGCTAATGTTAGCATAGCAGCAATTATTTTATTAAGTTTCACTTTTAGTCCTCCTTGTGAATTATTTATATAACCTCTGCATTGCAGAATGATTAACCTTATTGTTTTTTCTTTTTCTTCTTTAAAACAACCACACCTACAATAGTTGCTGTTGCAGCTACTGCAGCGGCTACAGCGGCTATAATACCGGCTTTGCAAAGTGTGTTACTTTTTGTTTTTTCAGTTGATTGATTTTTTGTAGCAACAATTGTTGTTTCTTCTGTTGCTGGCTCTACAACTGATGTATTTTTTATTAAAGACTCTTTAAACTCTGTGTCAACCTTAATATCAGCAGACTCAAAGCTAGCCTTATCTACCAAAATCATAGCAGATGTTTTTGAAACTGTAACGCTTGTTCCTTTTACTTCAGCAAGCTTTTCTACGCCTGCTTTGTCGGCATTTGCAATTACAACCCAATCCTCAGGAAGATTTTCGCCTTCAAATTGCACCTCAACATCATTTTCTGTATCAGCATTTAATATGCAAATTACCTTATCCCATTGATTTTCAGTATCAATTTTATTTTCAAGCATAAACGCTACTGTACGAGCTCCTGCGTTATTATACACAGTCATATTTTCGATAGTAGTATTTGTGCTATCTGTAAACGGAGCATACGACTTTCTTATATCAATAAGACCTTTATAGTAAGCTGTTAAATCTCCATACTGAATAAGATTTTTCCAATCAATCTGGTTAAGCTTTGGTGAAGAAACATAGCTGTTATGATCACCATCTTTTGAGCGTGCCATTTCCTCGCCTGCCAATATAAATGACATACCTTGTGAGGTAAATACAGTAGCTGCACCCAATTTATTCATTTGTACAAGCTGGTCGTCACGCTTTCTATATAGAGATATATCATCAACTCCGTGCATAGAAGCTACAAGCTTATCATAAAATGTCATATTATCATGACAAGCTGCATAGGTTACGGTATCAGCAGGAGTTTTTGCCCACTCGTTGGTTGCCGCCTTTATACCGTTTTCAAGCTCAATTATTCCACCTGCACCCTGTATAAAGCCTTTACCCTTTGCTTCAAAGTTGTTTCCTTTTATAGCATCTCTTATACCGTCGTTAAATGCTGCAACACCATTTAGCTTTTCTATATTGCTCTGTGTTGCCAAATCAACATCTTCTACATAGCCTAAGTCCCAAGCCTCACCATAAATGATAATTTTTTCATCTATTGTATTAAGCTTTTCTCTGATTTTATTCATAGTATCTACATCGTGCAAACCCATAAGGTCAAATCTGAAACCATCAATATGATATTCATTTGCCCAATAGTAAACTGAATCAACCATAAACTTGCTATACATAGCGTGTTCTGAAGCTGTATCATTGCCACAGCCTGAGTTATCAGTAAAATTACCATTTTCATCAAGTCTGTAGTAATAGTTTGGAACAGTAAGATTAAAGAAGCTGTCATCGCCTGTGTAGGTATGGTTGTAAACAACATCCATTATTACACCTATACCTGCATCGTGCAATGCTTGAATCATCATTTTTGTTTCTTTAATTCTTACATTACCGTCATAAGGGTTTGTAGAATAGCTACCCTCAGGCACATTGTAGTTTTTAGGGTCATAACCCCAGTTATAGTCATCTTCATTAGATTTTGTTTCATCTATTGAACCAAAATCATAGAATGGATTTATCTGAACGTGAGTTACACCCAATTTTTTTAGATAATCAATACCCGTAGGTGTAACATCTGAACCTTCAAGTGTTGTACCACTTTCTGTAAACGCAAGAAACTTACCTCTGTGTTCTTCACTTATTCCACTTTCAGGTTGATTTGAGAAGTCTCTTACGTGAACCTCCCATACGATAGCATCTGTCTGCTCATCAGGAAGTACTTGTTCATCATTATCCCAATTTTGAGGGTCAGTAGAAGATAAATCTACTACCATACCTCTGTTACCGTTAACACCTACTGCCTTTGCATAAATGTCAACAACCTCGTTAGTAACACCACTATTAGTTACAGAGTATGTGTAGTAGGTGTTTTTTAAATTTCCCTCTACGGTAATGCTCCATACACCATTTGAACTATCGTAATTCATCTGAGATGATTCCAAAGCTTTTGCCCCTTCTTCATCATCACTACCGGTAGCATAAAGATTTAATTTAACTTCACTTGCTGTAGGTGACCACACCTTAAATGTTGTATTCTCTGGTGTATATACTGCACCAAGATCGTCACCACTGTAAGCTAGTTTATCAAGTTCTTTAGGATTTACTGAAATATTTTCTTCTGCCGATGCGTTAATCGGACAAAACACTGTTGAAAAAGTAAACATAGCAGTTAATACTCCTACCAATAAATTCTTTAGCATAGTAGCCTCCTTTATATGAGAACTACATATTAATGCATATATATCTTTCGCTTATTTTAACATATTTATGAATTATTTACAATTAATTTATAAAAACTCTTTGCTTTTATCTACATAGAAAATAACCTACCTATATTGTATACTTTGCACAATATAGCAAGAAATTTTTGTCATTATATGCATTATGTAATTAAATTATACTTTTAATAGAAATTACATTCTAAATATAATATCAATCACTAAAAATTAGCATCTCAAATAATATACAAAATATTCACTAAATCCCATATATCCTTACAAAATCATAGAACACTTTTATATTGCCTTTGTTGTTACATCGTGATAAAATAATATTATTATATTTAACTTATTTTTTATATTAGGTATTATCTATATTGCTTACAAAGTAGATACTACCTTAGATACGGAGGATAAAATGTTTAAAAAAGCATTAGCTTTAGGTTGCGTTACTTTATTTTTCACACTAATTCTTACAGGCTGTAATAAAGAGAAAAAGCAGACAGAAATTGTTCCTACAGAAGCACCTACAATAACTAAAAAAACTGAAATAGATGACCCCGAGGGTAGACGTGTAGGTACACTTGATAAATTTCTTACAAATTCCAGAAGCTTTACAATTGATGAAAAGGTTCTTCGATTTTATCTTGACGATACTCAAATGCAATATGCAGGATTTGAACTCGTAGATCCCACCCTTCTTGAATCAGTTGAACCGGGAGAAAAAATAAAAAATGTTAAATATGTTTCAAGTAATGGCTTAACTGCATATGTTAACGCAAAAAACAGAAGTAATAAGGTTGTTGGTTATGAAAAAACAAATCAAGTTAAGTTTTATTCAATAAGATTAATCAAAGGTAACAGTAATACACAACTACATTTACCTAATAAGCTTGATTGGAATAACACCATAAGTGATTATAAAAAAAGCTATGGCACACCACTTTCAGAAATAACAGATGAAAATGGCAATACTATTTTAAAATATGGTGAAGATATCGCTGAATTAAGCGAAGGCTACACCTTGACTCTTGTATTTTCGAATAAAGGCTTAACCGAATTTACAATAGAGCTACACAAGGTTTAATAATATTACATACCAAAATATATTGTGTAACAACTCACATATAAAAACATATATTATTAGTAAACAGCTTTGAAAGGAGCTTTTTACTTTGACTACTATTTATTATACTATAGAACCTGGTGATACAATTTGGGGTATTGCTCAATATTTTGGTACAACTGTTGACGAGTTGTTAAGATACAATAATATACAGGATATGAATAGAATACATCCAGGTCAACAGATTCACATTCCTACAAAAATGATGACTGCACCTAAATGGTACGCTGTACGCCCTGGTGATACTCTGTACACAATTTCTTTAAGGTATGGATTGGATATTAATGATATTATAGATAACAATAATCTCGTAAATCCAAACACAATATACCCTGGACAATTAATAATGCTTCACAATCAATAATAAAACAAGGATTATCTCCACACACAATGAGATAATCCTTGTTTTTATATTATACTCTTTCGATTCTAAACAGTAAATAAAATCTGCCGAAAAAATGTTTCTTTGTTAGAACTGAAAGAGTATTACAACTCAAAATACGAAAACATATTTTCAAGCATATTTTCCATTCCGTATTTACCTGGAATATGACCACTGTTCTCTATAATTTCAAACTTAAGATATTCATTTTTTGTCTTGCTTATAAATTCCTTTATCTGTTTAGTTGAGGTTACAATATCTGTGCTTCCCTGTAAAATAAAATAAGGTACCCTTACATTTTCCAATGTATCTTCAAGATTTAATGATAGTAGCTCTTTAAACAATGACTCATTCTTAGTAGTACCATTTATTACCATTGCTTTAAAATTTTTCATTGAGTAATCCGGACTTGATATTATTCCTTTTAGTATGTTACCTATAGGTGCTTTTTCATCACTTTTACAATTGTAGCCCTCAGTGTATTTTTGAATAAGCTTATACATCATTTTTAATTGAGCAGATGAATATTCTTTTGTGCTTTTTATATCAGATAAATACTTCTTTTTACTTTTAGGTATTTCGCTTTTTTCAATTGTTTCAAAAACCTCCTGATTAAAAAACATATTTTTCGTTACCTGACCATAAACTACAACTTTATTAATTTCGTCTGGTATTCTTTCTGCTGTTTTTACCGCAATAACAGAACCCCACGAAACAGCAAATAGATTAATTTTATTATTCTTAAATTCCTTTTTCAGTTCTCTTATTAAATCAACAGCCATATTTACATAACAATCAACTGAAAAGCTATTATCTATATTGTAATCATTTATTCCACAACCAAGCTGATCCCAATAAACCATAATTGTACGATTTGTAATTTCAGGGAATAAACCTCTGCAACCAGCACAAAAAGGAATAGGCGAACCGGGACCACCATGTAAAAATACAGTTATTGGTAAATCCTTTTTTCTTCCCTCTATTAATACCTTCTGTTCATATCCGTTTAAACAATATGTTTTCAACTCTGATATCTCATTGCCTGCAATTATTTCTTTTCTTATCTTATTCATATAATAACCCCTCTATATTATCTCTTTTGAAATAATCTTATTTTTTCTCAAAAAACATTTTACCCATATGAGTTAGCATTTCTTTGGCTTCTTCCTTTGAAATTGTTAATACTCCTGTAGCTACATATGATGCAAGACCATGAGCATATATTAATAAATCTCGAACATATATACTTACAACTTCCATTGGAATACCAAGCTGTTCCGAAATCTGTTCTGTTGCAGCTCCACTTTGTCCTACCTCTGAAAGAGCTTTTATATCATCTGTAATACAACCACTTCCACCATTCATAAAAAGATAGCAAAATAGATTTGGTTCTTCAATTGCTATATCAATATAATTAACACCTAATTCTAAAAATGTAAGCATAGCATTTTCTTGAATGTTTAAAAGTCTTTTTAGAGCATATTCTCTGGCATATTCTAACAAAGCAACCTTTAAACCATCCATATTGCCAAAATGCCAAGAAATTGGCTGAGTTGAACAGCCTATTTCCTTAGCTATACCCTTTATATTTATTTTTTCGTAACCATCACGCAGAAGAATTTTGAATGTATATTCAAGTATCATCTCTTTTGGTATTTTAGGATTACTGGGCATTCTTTCACCTCTATACTATAAATTGATTTACTGTAAACCTGTTTATAGTATATGGTATAAAAAAGAATTTGTCAAGAGCATAATAAAAACCATTGAATTGCAATCGCTCACAATTCAATGGTTTTAATTGTTTGCCCAGAATGGGCAGTAACTCGGTGGTGAAAGTCCACTACAGGCTTGGCAGTAGGAACTGTTAGCTGAGGGCAAGTGCGTCCACCGTGAGGTGGAGTATGAAGTAAGCCTAAGGCAAACTCTTGGTCTGACGAACA
>JAXJQK010000219.1:0-1965 GCA_036311185.1 Acutalibacteraceae bacterium
GCATATGTGTTCCATAGTGTACCCATAAATTTACGCTGACCCTCAACTACTGCCTTACCATAGAATCTCTTTGGTAGCCATGGGGAAGAGTTAGTGTAGAAATACCATCTAATAGCATCTGCACCGTAGGTTTCAAGAGCCTCAAATGGATCTACTGCGTTACCTTTGGATTTTGACATTTTCTGTCCATTTTCGTCCTGAACAAGACCAAGAACAATTACATTCTTGTATGGAGCTTTGTCAAAAATTAAAGTTGAAATAGCAAGTAGGGAATAGAACCAACCTCTTGTCTGGTCTACAGCCTCTGAAATGAAGTCAGCAGGGAACTGTGACTCGAATAGCTCTTTATTCTCAAAAGGATAATGGTGCTGTGCAAATGGCATTGAACCAGAGTCAAACCAACAGTCGATAACCTCAGGTACTCTGTGCATTGGCTTGCCACAGTGAGGACAAGTAATTGTTACCTCGTCAATATATGGTCTGTGTAGCTCAATATTATCAGGGCAGTTGTCAGAAAGTGACTTTAGCTCCTCAATACTACCAATTGAATGATAATGACCACATTCACATTCCCAAATATTAAGTGGTGTACCCCAATATCTGTTTCTTGAAATACCCCAGTCCTGTACATTGTTTAGCCAATCACCAAATCTACCCTTACCAATTGATTCAGGAATCCAGTTAATAGTATTGTTATTAGCAATCAATCTATCCTTAACATCTGTCATTTTAATAAACCAAGAATCTCTTGCGTAGTAGATAAGTGGAGTATCACATCTCCAGCAGTGTGGGTATGAGTGCTCATACTTTGGTGCAGAGAATAATAGACCTCTTTCCTCGAGATTTACAAGAATATCCTTGTCAGCGTCCTTACAGAATTTACCAGCCCAAGGTGTTTCAGCTGTCATTTCACCCTTAGCATCTACTAGCTGTACAAGTGGTAGATCATACTTTCTACCAACATTAGCATCGTCCTCACCAAAAGCAGGAGCAATGTGTACAACACCTGTACCGTCTGTAAGTGTTACATAGTTGTCGCATACTACATAGTAGCACTTTTTCTTAGGTGAAACAAAGTCGAATAGTGGTACATACTCTTTATACTCAAGGTCTTTACCCTTGTATTCCTCAAGAATTGTATATTCACCCTCAATAACGCTGTCAACCAATGCCTTAGCCATATAGTAAACATAGTCATCTGTCTTAATCTTTACATAATCCTCGTCTGGATTTACACAAAGTGCAACGTTAGAAGGCAGTGTCCAAGGTGTTGTTGTCCAAGCAAGGATATAAGCGTCCTCGTCCTTAACCTTAAATCTTGCAATAGCAGAACGTTCTTTAACGTCTTTATAGCCCTGTGCAACCTCGTGAGATGACAAAGGAGTACCACAACGAGGGCAGTAAGGTACAATCTTAAAGCCCTTATATAGCAAGCCCTTGTCAAAAATCTGCTTTAAAGCCCACCATTCTGACTCAATAAAGTTATTGTCATATGTTACATAAGGATTATCCATATCTGCCCAGAAGCCTACTGTATCAGAGAAATCCTCCCACATACCCTTGTACTTCCATACAGATTCCTTACACTTAGAGATAAATGGCTCTAGTCCATATTCTTCAATCTGCTCTTTACCGTCAAGTCCTAAAAGCTTTTCAACCTCAAGCTCAACAGGCAAACCGTGAGTATCCCAACCAGCCTTTCTTGGTACCATACAGCCTTTCATTGTCTGGTATCTTGGAATCATATCCTTAATTACACGAGTAAGAACGTGACCTATATGTGGCTTACCGTTAGCAGTAGGTGGGCCATCATAGAAAACATATGGCTTACCATCCTTACGCTCTTCAATACTCTTTTCAAAAATCTTGTTGTCTTTCCAGAATTTTTCTATCTGTTTTTCACGCTGAACAAAATCAAGATTAGTGTCAACCTTCTTGTACATTGTTGCAACCTCCTAAATAAAA
>JAXJQK010000220.1:0-4734 GCA_036311185.1 Acutalibacteraceae bacterium
CCTTAATGCATATCTCCCCTTTGTTGAAACCATCATAGATAACTTCACCTCTGTGTTATTTTACTATAAATAAATACATATTTCAAGAACAGAAAATTTAATTCTCTGATACAAATTTTCACAATTTTTTTATATCTGCAATGATAATATAAAAAGGTGATATTACAAAATTGGAGGTTAAAATGATAATTTGTCCTGAATGCGGTACACAGGTTGAAAAAGGCATTTGCCTTTGCCCCAACTGTGGAGAAGAAATGCTTTATAATAAAAAAATTAACTATAAATTACTTTTAAATTCATTTAGTAAAGAAAAAATGCTTTCTGCAATATCTTATATTGGTTTTTTATGGATTGTGCCACTTATAAAAGGTAGATATTCAGAGCTTACTATGTTTCATATAAATCAAGGAATAAGTCTATTAATTGCAGAAATTATTTATGGTATATTTTATTTTATTCTAAAAAAGCTATTGCTTGAAATATCAATTTGGCTATACCCTATAATAGCTGTTGCTGGTATAGCAGAATTTATTTTTATAATATTTGCTATTTTAGGAATTACAAGTGCAATCAACGGAGAAAAAAGAGAATTGCCTATTATCGGAGGAATAAAAATTCTAAAACAACACTCTTATACAAATCATTAAACACCTTGCAAAAGTTCATTTTTATAGTATTTTCATACATTTAGAGATAATCTTTGATGTATATTTTGAATTTTTTATAAATTCTTAAAAATATTACTCATTATTTTATCACAAATAATTGAAATTTTTTTTGCAATATGGTAATATTATAAAGTATAATTTCGACAGATTTTATCATTTATCATTTTTAATGATTTTCGGTAAGGAGTGTAAATAATAATAATGAATACGAATGAACTTTATGAGCTGTGGCTTAAAAACGCTGTTGATGATAGTGATTTAATACCAGAGTTAGAGAGCATAAAAGGCAATGAAGAAGCTATTTACGATAGATTCTATAAAGAGCTTGAGTTTGGTACAGCTGGACTAAGAGGTGTAATCGGTGCAGGTACTAACAGAATGAACATTTATGTTGTTCGTTATGCTACACAGGGATTAGCTAATTATCTAAAGAAAAATTACGACAATGCTTCTGTTGCTATTTCTTGCGATTCAAGAATTAAATCTGATCTATTTGTAAAAGAAGCAGCAAAGGTACTAGCAGCTAATGGTATTAAAGCTTATGTTTCAAGAGAACTTCAGCCAACACCTGTTGTTTCATTCTGTGTAAGAGAGCTTAAATGTCAGGCTGGTATTATGATTACAGCAAGTCATAACCCTGCTAAATATAATGGCTATAAGTGCTACGGTAGTGACGGTTGCCAGATGACAGATGAAAGTGCAAATGCAGTTTACTCTGAAATTCAGAGTATTGATATGTTCAACGATGTTAAAATTGTTGATTTTGAGCTGGGTCTTTCTGATGGTACAATTGAATATATTGCAGATTCAGTATATGACAGCTACATTGAAAATGTTAAGAAGCAATCTATAAACCCTAATGTATGTAAGGGTGCTGGACTAAAGGTTGTTTACACTCCACTAAATGGTGCGGGTAATAAACTAGTAAGAAGAGTATTGGCTGAAACAGGCGTTGAGGATGTTATCATTGTAAAGGAACAGGAAAATCCTGATGGTAACTTTACAACTTGCCCATACCCTAACCCTGAAATTAAAGAGGCTTTACAGCTAGGTCTTGACCTATGTGCTAAGGAACAGCCTGATCTATTACTTGCAACCGACCCTGACGCTGATAGAGTTGGTATTGCTGTAAGACTTCACGATGGTTCTTACCGTTTAATGTCTGGTAACGAAACAGGTATTATGCTTACAAACTACATTCTTTCTTGCAGAAAAACACTTAACAATCTGCCAGAAAATCCATTTGTAGTTAAGACAATCGTAACTTCTGAGCTTATCACAAGAATTTGTGCTAAATATGGCTGTGAGTTAAGAAATGTTCTTACAGGCTTTAAGTATATCGGTGAGCAGATTCTTGGTCTTGAGCAGGCTGGAGAGGAAGAAAGATATATCTTCGGCTTTGAAGAAAGCTATGGTTACCTTGCTGGTACCTATGTAAGAGATAAGGACGCTGTTGTTGCTTCTATGTTAATTTGCGAAATGGCTGCATATTACAGAACACAGGGCAAATCTCTTGATGATGTTATTACAGAGCTTTATAGCGAATTTGGTTATTATAAGAATAAGACTGTAAGCTTTGAGTTTGAAGGTGCTAGTGGTCTTGAAAAGATGGGCAATATTATGTCTGGTCTTAGAGAAAGCAACGAGCTTTCAGAAATTCTTGGCAGAAAAATTGAGGTTATCAATGACTACAAGCTAAGCATAAAGACAGATAAGATTGCAGGCACAACAACTGCTATCAATCTACCTAAATCAAATGTAATTTCATTTATGCTTGATGACGGTTGCTCAATTACAGTAAGACCAAGTGGTACTGAGCCTAAGATTAAGCTATACATTACAGCTGTAGGAGAAAACGAAGCTTCTGCTACAGAGCTTGCTGACCAGTTAGTAGAGGCTGGTAAGGCTATAATGGGTGTTGAATAATTTCTGCTTAATCTATCAATTTAATTAAGTGACTATTTTATAAATTTCGAGCCACTTCCCTTTTTGGTAAGTGGCTCTTATTTTTTATTTAGGTATTTTAAAAATTTAGAGGTTATACTATATGGAAATGTTTGATATTTATACAGAAAACAGAGAAAAAACAAACAGAACTATTGAAAGAGGCACTGCACTGGAAAAGAATGATTATCGCTTAGTAGTTCACGCCTGTATTATCAACGATAAGAACGAAATGCTTATCCAACAGCGACAGCCCTTTAAAAGTGGTTGGGCAAATATGTGGGATATCACTGTAGGAGGTTCAGTTATTGCCGGAGAAACAAGTAAACAGGCTGTACAAAGAGAGCTTTTCGAGGAGCTTGGGATTAATATAGACTTTTCTGATATAAGACCACAGTTTACAATAAACTTTGAAAACGGCTTTGATGATATCTATATTATTCAACGCAGTGACATAGACATAACAACATTAAAGCTACAGTATGAAGAAGTACAGCGTGTTAAATGGGCAAGCTTTAATGAAATTCAAGAAATGCTACATAATGGTACATTTATACCCTATTACGAGTCGCTGATTAATTTAATATTTAGTATGAAGAATAACTATGGATGTTTTTTAATTACTGAATCAACAAATTAATATTAGGGACTGTTTGAAGTGTAGGTTTGTCAATGATGTGTTACACATTAAGAAAAAATAACTTCGCCAGTTTGGAGGAAATGCTTTAAAAAATCAGAAGGAGATTTCCAACCAAGAGGACGCATAGGAAAATTATTGCACTTTCTATTGTGAACAGCTAATTGCTTTTTAAAATCATCATAAAGAGTAAAACTTATAAGAAGCATAAAAATACTCATTATCTTTTCTGTGAGAACGCTCAACTTTACCGTTGTGGCGAGGAGTATAAGGTTTAATCAATTTATGTCTAATACCTTTTTCAATCAGTTTCTTTTCAAATAATGTTAAATCATTATCTTTAATCAATCGTTTAGTGAACTCCAGACCATTATCAGTCTGAATACAATGCACCTGAAAAGGAAAAGCTTTGAGCATATTCTCAAGAAATATAGCTGATGAATATGAACTATGCTCTCTAAAAGCTTCAATATATCTAAAACGTAAATACTCATCAATCGCTGTGTACTGGTAAAACTTTTCGCCTTTGGTATCACCAACAATACAGTCTGATGGAACGAATTTAACATCAATCTGAACTCTTTGACCAGGGAAATACATTTTTTCGTATGGTTTAGGTATATATTTAGGGTTTGGCAGAGTTTTTCTAGGCTCACCAAGTTTCCTTAAAACACGATACAATCCAGTGATACTTCGAGTGTATCCTCAACCCAAAACACTACAAGTCCAACGTGAGGGTTTCTTTTACGCATATCTTTAATTAGCTTTATTTCAGCTTCTGTGTGTTGATTAGGGTGATGAAAAGGTCTATGTGATTTATCAGCCAACGATTGAAGTGTAGCGTCGTATCGGTTTTTCCAACGATAAATATACTGACGATTTACATTGTATTTAATGGCTGCTTTTGTCACTCCATATTTCTTAGCATATTTAATTAGGGTTTGACGAAACTTCATCTTTTGTGTTACAGTATTCATAGCGAATAGATACCTCCTGTTGCTTTTTGTGTCGCAACTTAACTGTAACACAGAGGTTTCCTATTCGCTATCTTTTTTGTTCTTAAATTTTGAGCAGAGACGTTTTCTAGTCGTCGCTTGCGATTTACTCTTTACAAATGATTTATTAAAAATTCTACAATTAGTTTCCGACAGCTTCTCTTAACTTTTTGTTCTTGAGTTTCTCGCTGTCGGCTTGCTTCCTTTTGCATTTTTTATTTCATTTGTCAAGAGCGACGGTCTGCTTTATCTTTCCTTGTGTAACACATCTATTGTAATCCTACATAAATTTTTTGAGAATGTTGTTAAAGCTACGATTAGTAACTTCATTCCAGACAATAGTTGCTGTCTGCTTTGCAGGAACTAAATATCGAGCTTCTGTATCAATTTCTTCAAGGGTATATGGTGTGTTGCCACTGATAGGTACATCTGTAAATGTTGCTACACCTTTTTTATCTGTTTTTGCATATTCATCAACCTTAACACCTGC
>JAXJQK010000221.1:0-3678 GCA_036311185.1 Acutalibacteraceae bacterium
CTGATGAAGCTATATTAAAAGTACAGGATTGGATTAATAATCTACCTAGAAAAATCTTTGATTATTCATCTTCAAATGACTTGTTTTCTGGATTTGTGAACAATTTGTAAACTGTCCGATTTCTTATTGCAATTAAGGAAATTTTAAAAATCTTAATTACAATCACTATAAAACAATTTACTTTATATATTTTATTAATGGTTTTCTTGACAGTAGTTAATATTAATTTTATAATTATACTTAAAGCAATATGCTTATATTATCTTTATAATATATTTAAAATTAATTGAGAGGATTGTTTACAATGAAAAGTGATGCTATAAAAAATGGTGTACAAAATGCACCACACAGAACATTGTTTAATGCTCTTGGCTTTACTGCTGAAGAGCAGAAAAAACCATTGATTGGTATAGTAAGCTCATTTAATGAGATTGTACCAGGACATATGAACATTGACAAAATCACAGAGGCTGTTAAGCTTGGTGTAGCTATGGCTGGTGGTACACCTGTTGTATTCCCTGCAATTGCTGTATGTGACGGTATTGCTATGGGTCATCAGGGTATGAAATATTCTTTGGTTACTCGTGATTTGATTGCAGACTCTACAGAATGTATGACAATGGCTCATGGTTTTGATGCTCTTGTTATGATTCCTAACTGTGACAAAAATGTACCTGGTCTACTTATGGCTGCTGCTAGAATGAATCTACCTACAATTTTTGTAAGTGGTGGTCCAATGCTTGCAGGTACTGTAAATGGCTGTAAGGTAAGCTTCTCTGCTGCTTCTGAGGCTGTAGGTGCTCACGCAGCAGGTAAAATTACAGATGAAGAGCTTACAGAGTACGAAGAGAAAACCTGTCCAACCTGTGGCTCTTGCTCAGGTATGTACACAGCAAACTCAATGAACTGCTTAACAGAGGTTCTTGGTATGGGCTTGCGTGGTAATGGTACAATTCCTGCTGTATATTCAGAAAGAATCAGACTTGCTAAAAAAGCTGGTATGCAGATTATGGAGCTATTAAAGAAGGATATTCGCCCAAGAGATATTATGACAAAAGAGGCATTTGAAAATGCTCTTACAATAGATATGGCTCTTGGTTGCAGTACTAACAGTATGCTTCACCTACCTGCTATTGCACACGATGCTGGTATTGAGATTGACCTTGACATTGCAAATAAAATCAGTGATAAGGTTCCTAACCTATGTCATTTAGCACCTGCTGGTCATCACCATATGGAAGACCTTAACGAGGCTGGTGGCGTATACGCTGTTATGAACGAGGTTAACAAGCTTGGTCTTCTACATACAGATTGCATTACAGTTACAGGTAAAACAGTTGGCGAAAATATTGCATTATGCAAAAATAAGAATACTGATGTTATCCGTACTGTTGAAAATCCTTACAGCAAAACTGGTGGTATAGCTGTACTAAGAGGTAACCTTGCTCCTGATTCTTGTGTTGTTAAGAGAAGTGCAGTAGCTGAGGAAATGCTTGTACACGAGGGTCCTGCAAGAGTATTTGATTGCGAAGAGGATGCTATGAAGGCTATTATGGGCGATCAGATTAAAGACGGTGACGTTGTTGTTATCCGTTACGAAGGCCCTAAGGGTGGCCCTGGTATGAGAGAAATGCTTAACCCAACATCTGCTATTATGGGTAGAGGATTAGGTAGTACAGTTGCTCTTATTACAGACGGACGTTTTTCAGGAGCTACAAGAGGTGCTGCTATCGGTCACGTATCACCAGAAGCAGCTGTAGGTGGTCCTATTGCACTTGTAAAAGAGGGCGATATTATCGCTATAGACATTATGGCTAACACTATCAATGTTAAGGTTTCTGACGAAGAAATGGAAGAAAGAAGAAAAGAATGGACACCAAGAGAGCCAAGAATAAAAACTGGCTATCTTGCAAGATACGCTTCAATGGTAACATCAGGAAATACAGGTGCTATTCTTGAAGTAAAATAATAAATAAGTATAACAACCCTAAAGGTTTAAAAAAAGCGTAGTAGTCAAATCGACTTCTACGCTTTTTCTATATAATAAGAATAAAAAAGACAAATTTGGGTTTGTAGGTGTGAGCAAGAGCTCACACCTACGGAAAGAAAACTTAAAAGTTTACAAGTTGAGGAGAAAGTCCTCGTGGGACTTTGCCCTCCCCCATAAGGACTCTGCCTTTAATACAGATATAATAAAATTTAAAAGCAATTCTTTATAAATCTAACAAAAACTGGGATATCCAGATATTCTTTATTAAAATGTGCATTTAACCTTAGTTCATCCAAATCAACATTTGGTTCGTATAACACTAAAAAAATCAGACTTCCTACGTTTGGGTTACAAGCATAAAAACTTGATAAACTCTCAATTGTTTTGATAACAGTTGCCTTTGATGATGTGTCTTTTATATGTTTTGCTTCAATAATTATTTTATTATTTTGTATTCCAAAATCAGCTACTTTATCGTTTCCGTCAATCGTTATTGTCACATTTTCAGGCTCAATTGTAGAAAACAATGGTCTAATCAAAAAATGTATGAAATTTTGAAAATCATATTCAGATTTTAGTTTTATTGTACCAAAATTAAAGCTATTTGCTTTTTTAGAATATTTATCTGGTTTAGTCATCCCATTTTCAACAATTTTAATTATTGATTTTGAAATTTCACTTAGAGAGCAACCTGCAAAATAGGTTTCTATACCTCTTTTTCTAATTTCTCTAATATCTTTATTTATACGAGACTCTAAATTTTCAATTTGAACTCCTGGTATTATACTCATTTGAAAATTAATATCAACTAAAGTATATTGCTCCCAATCTTTAAATTGAACACTAAAATCATTATCAAGTGACCACAATTCAATGGCATCCAGTTGTTCAACTAGGCTAACATCTGTTCTTTGTCGTAAGCAACTGCCATTAACCACAGAAATAGCAGAATTTTGACCATCACACGTTAAAAACAGATCAACAGGAGGATACTCATCGTGCAACCACTCGTTTATACTTGCAAAAGAAATTTGTTTACTTGTTATCACCAACAAATCAATATCCGATCGCAAACTTCCCGTATTATAAGCTCGTGAACCAAATAAGTATATTTTTTGAACCTCTTCATGATGATATTTAATACTGTTAACAATTTCCTTCAAGTTCCAAATTACTGTCTTTTTCATTTTTGATTCTCCTGATTTTATGTTACAAATTTAAAATTTAATGAATAATATAATTATAATACACTTAAGATGTTATTTTCAACTACATAATTGTTTACTACTCATTAAAATTCATAATATGTAATGTTTTGAGTAGTAAGATATGTATCTAATAAAAATACCTCTTCGTTATCCCATTATTTTAAGGCTCTATAATAAATGTTGGGGTAAAGAAAAATAGAGCCTAAAAAAGTAAGGCATATTTTGAAAAAATCCTGTAAAATGAAAAGCGACGAAACTACCATTTCAGGAGGTCAAAATATGCCTTACATCAATTTTTACAGAAAAACTATTTGGATTGCAAGACTTAATTATTACAAATATTAAAGAGTTCGATAAATTAATAAAAATATTTGCAAAATTAGAGGTAAAAGAGCAATATTGTCCTTGTTGTGGTACCACCACAAGGACAATACATGACTATCGTAGACAAATAATCAAAGATATTTCCATCTCAGAAAA
>JAXJQK010000222.1:0-5159 GCA_036311185.1 Acutalibacteraceae bacterium
AAGGGCAAAACTATTGCAGAAATGTTTGAGGAACAGGTTGAAAAGACACCTGAAAACATTGCTGTGGTTTATGGAGAAGAAAAGCTTACATACAGAGAGCTTAACGAAAAGGCAAATGCACTTGCATATAAGCTAAGAGAATCAGGCGTAGAGCGTGACAACTTTGTAGCTATTTTGGCAGAACGCAGTATAGAAATGATAATCGGAATATTGGGTATAACAAAATCAGGAGGAGCATATGTTCCAATAGATCCGCTTTATCCGTCTGAAAGAATAAAGTATATGCTGGATGACTGTAAGCCAAAGGTAGTAATAAGCTGTTGCTTTGAAAATAAAGCAGAAATACCAACAGATGCAGAAATAATAGATTTAAGCGAAATAGAGCTTGAACCAAACGGAGAAAATCCAGAGCATATAAATACAGCTAATGATTTGGCTTATTGTATTTATACATCAGGAACAACAGGAAAGCCAAAGGGCGTAATGGTAGAGCATTACGGTGTAGGAAACCTAAGAGAATACTTTGTAGTTACTCATAATGTAAATTCAGAAGATAACGTGCTACAGTTTGCAAGCTTTGCATTTGACGCAATGGTATCTGAAATGTCAATGAGTATTCTTACAGGAGCAACAATGCATATAATTGCTCAAAGTGTACAGAGAGATGTACGTAAATTTGAGGATTATGTTGCAGACAATGGAATAACAATAGCAATTCTACCACCAATCTATTTGGCACAGGCAAACCTAAAGGGCTTGAGAACAATAATAACAGCAGGTTCTGAAACTAACCAGAATATAGTAAATGCAAATAAGCATATACCTGTATATTCAAATGACTATGGTCCAACAGAGGTAACAGTATGTGCAACCTATTGGAAACATAACAGCGAGGATGAAGTACCTGAAAGAGTGCCAATAGGAAAGCCGATGAATAATAAGCAGGTATACATAATGAACGGAATGGAGCTTTGCGGAATCGGAGTACCAGGCGAGTTATGTATAGCAGGAATCGGAATAGCAAGAGGATATTTGAATCAGCCTGAGCTTACAGCAGAAAAGTTCGTTAAAAATCCTTATGGCGAGGGAAGAATGTACCGAAGCGGTGACCTTGCAAGATGGCTACCTGACGGAAATATAGAATATCTGGGACGAATTGACGAGCAGGTAAAAATCAGAGGCTTTAGAATTGAGCTTGGTGAAATCGAAAGCAGAATCAGAGAGATAGAAGCAATTAACGATTGTGCAGTAATTGCTCGTACAGACAAGAGTGGAGATAAGGCGATATATGCCTATTATACAAGTGATTTAGAGATAAATATGTCTGATATTAGAGAAACTCTTGCAGAAAATCTACCTGAATATATGATACCTTCATATATGATGCAGATAGAGAAAATTCCAGTAACAACCAATGGTAAGCTGGATAAAAAATTATTGCCTGACATTACAAGCGGATTTGTAAGAGAATATAAAGCACCAAGAAATGATGCTGAAAAGGTATTATGCAAGTCGTTTGAAGAGGTTCTTGGTGTTGAAAAGGTTGGAATTTTTGATAGCTTTTTTGAACTTGGTGGTGACTCAATAAAAGCAATCAGAATTATATCAAAGCTTAGAGAAGATGGCTTTGTTGTAACTGTAAGAGATATAATGAATGGAAAAATTGTTGAAAAAATAGCTCTTACAGTGCAGAAAAATTCTGATAAACAATTATATGAGCAAGGCGAAATTAGTGGTGAAGTTGAGAAAACACCAATAATTAAAATGTTTGAAAGAAGTAAATTTCCAATTCCAGAGCATTATAATCAGGCATCAATGTATAGTGTGAACGGAATAGATAATCAAATAATACGTAGAGCAATAGAAGAGATGGTAAAGCATCACGATATTCTCAGAGCAGTTTATCGCAGTGAGAAGCTTGAAATATTATCTATTTCAGAGAGTAAGCTTTTTGATTTCTATGAATTTGATTACACCGGAAATGAAAATTCAAATGAAGATGTTGAAGATAAATGTACCGAAATTCAGGGCAGTATAGATTTAGAAAATGGTCCGTTAGTAAAAGTAGCTGTCTTTACATTAGGAAATGAAAAGATTATGATGTTATGTATGCATCACTTGGTAATTGATGCAGTATCATGGCACATAATTTCAGAAGATTTTGACACTGTGGTTGAACAGCTTAAAGGTGGTAAAGAAATCAAGCTTCCTAATAAAACAGCATCATTTATTGAATGGAGCAGAAAGCTTAAAGAGTATGGTGAAAATATTCCAAAATCTCAAAAGGATTATTGGAAAAATGTTGTATCTGAGCTTGAAGAAGGAAAAATTCAAAGTGAAAATGCATCGGAAAACGGAGAGAATTACACAACTACTATTCAGCTTTCAGAAGATATCACTAAAAAGCTTCTTGATAAATCTGTTAGTATAAGCAATGCAAAAATTGATGAGATACTTATAAGTGGTATAGCAACTGCAATGAGGAAGATTACAGGTCAGGATAAGCTTTCGATTACTTTAGAGGCACACGGTAGAGAAGAATCAATAGGATTACTTGTTGACCGTACTATTGGCTGGTTTACCTGTGTTTATCCTGTAGTAGTAAGTAGTACAGATGATATTAAAGAAAATATCATCAAGGCAAAAGAAAATGTACGCAAAGCAGCATTGTACAAGCTGGGATATTCTTATGTTAAAGATGAATTAGATGTAGTTGAAAGCGACATTGAATTTAATTATCTTGGCGAGGTAGGAGGAAGCAAGGAGAATGTTACAGATAAATATTCTTTCGGTCTATCAATAGCTGAGGAAAACGTTTCAAAAGTACCAATAAGCATAAATGGTGGAGTATTCAACGGCAGAATAGTATTCTTTGTATCTACAAATAAATTTGACGAAAATTTCATCAATGAATTTTCAAAGAAAATTGAAGAAACTTTGATTGATACAGCTGTATATTGTGACGAGAATATCGTTGAAGAAAAAACTGCAAGTGATTATGGTATATATGATTTAACTGTAAATGAATTTAGAAATGCAGTTGAAAAATTAGATGCACCTATAGAAAAAATGTATGGTCTTACACCACTTCAAGAGGGAATGTTATTCCATAATTTGGAGGATTCTGAGGCTACAAGCTATGTTTTACAGGATGTATTCAAAGTGAATATTGCAATGAATTCTGAAAATGTTAAAAAGGCATTGCAACTTCTTAGTAAGCGTTATGAGGTTTTAAGAACTACATTTATATATGAAAATATCACCAATCCAAAACAGGCTGTATATGTAGAAAGAACACCTGAATTTGAAGAAATAGAAGCAAACGAGAATAAGATTGCTGAAATAATAAATAGTGATTTAGTAAGAGGCTTTGAGCTTGATAAGGATACGATGCTAAGAGTAAAGATGATACATATTGCAGATAATAAAAATGTAATTGTATGGACAATGCATCATATAATAACAGATGGTTGGTGTACAAATCTGTTATTCGGAAAGTTTATGGAGTATTATACAAAGCTTGAAAATACATCCATTTTCGATATAGAGAAAGAAATACTTCAAGAAAAAGCAGAACAGGGCGAATATAGCGAGTATATAGACTGGCTTGAGAGAAAAAATCCTGATAAAGCTAGAGAGTATTGGTCTAATTTGCTTTCCGGATACGAAAATGATACAGAAATAAAACCAATGGAAAAGCCTGAAACATCTGATAATCAGATGAACAGAATTTCATTAAAGGTTACTCAAGGTGTAACAAACAAACTACTAAGTTTTGCCAGTGAAAATGAGAGTACAATAAGTACAGTTCTCGAAACTGCTTGCGGAATAATGCTTCAGAAGTACATTGGAGGAAAAGATGTTGTATTTGGAAAGGTAACATCAGGTAGAAATGCTGATATTAAGGATATTGAAAATATCGTTGGACTTTTCATAAATACAATTCCTGTAAGAGTTAATGCCGAGGAAGATATAACAGTAACTCAGTTGTTGAGAAATCAGCAGAAACAAGGTGTTGAAAGTACAGAATATGATTATTGTTCTCTTGCTGAAATTCAAAGTATGACACTACAGGGTTCTGAACTTATAAAGGTATTATATGTATTTGAAAACTATTCTTCAGGTTTGAATAATAAGGAAGAATCAGATAATGATTCCTCTGATGATATCATAGCAGAGGGTGGAAGAGAGCAGACAAACTATTCAATTTCAATTTCAGGTCATATGGCTGGAGATTGTCTGGAAATAGATGTAATGTATAATCCAAATGAGTTCTGTGAAAAAGAAATCAGACTGCTTATGAATCGTCTGAATGTAATTTGTGAGCAGATAGCTGAAAATCCAGAGCAAAAGGTAAGCAATATCGGAATGATAACCGAGCCAGAAAAAGCTTTGATACTTGACGATTTCAACGCAACAGAAAAATCATATCCAAGTGAAAAAACAGTTGTAGAAATGTTTGAAGAGCAGGTGGAAAAGACACCTGAAAACACAGCAGTAATATTTGAAGGAAAGTCAATAACATATAAAGAGCTAAATGAAAGAGCAAATGTTATTGCACATAAGCTAAGAGCGGTAGGAGTAAAGCCTGATGACTTAGTAGCAATCATAGCAGAACGTAGTATCGAAATGATAATCGGTATATACGGAATTATCAAAGCTGGTGGAGCATATGTGCCAATAGATCCTACTTATCCAAAGGAAAGAGTAGAGTACATAACAAAGGATTGTAGCACAAAGGCAGTATTGGTTTACAGCAGTGAAAATGATATAGATGTATCTGAACTGCAAGAGAGCGTAACAGTAATCAATCTTGCAGATGAAAGCTCATATACTGACGGTAATGCAGAAAATCCTGAGAGAGTAAATACACCAAATGATTTAATATACTGTATTTACACATCAGGAACAACAGGACAGCCAAAGGGTGTAATGAACCGTCATACAGGCTTGATAAACCGAATAATGTGGATGCACGACAGATATCCGCTTAGCGAAACAGGTAAGATATTACAAAAGACAACATATACCTTTGACGTATCTGTATGGGAGATTATCTGGTGGAGCCTAGTAGGAGCAAGTGTAGTAATGCTTGTACCTGGTGGAGAGAAGGATCCGGAGATAATAAGCAGAACAATTATAGATAACGAAATAACAAC
>JAXJQK010000223.1:0-3420 GCA_036311185.1 Acutalibacteraceae bacterium
AACTCAACTAGTGTAAAACCTTTTTTACTGTTCTTTGTGATTGCCTTTGTCATTTTCACATTCTCCTTAAAAATAAAATTATTCGTTACTGAGGGGGCTAAGCCACACACCACCAAAACCTTTTCCGCACAATTTAGGTGATGTTCCTCATTACGTTTAGTATTATATCATATAAAACCCAAAATTTAAATACCTAATTTGCTAAAATTTAGAAACGTTCCTTTGTATAAATTGCACTTAATATCATTTTTTTATTTGCAATTAAGTATTTTTTTATTCAAAAACACAACAAAAATAATTAAACAACAGTTTAATTAAAAACTGTTGTTTAATCATTTAGTACATATTCAATTTAATAAATGTGTTTTTTATATGCTTGTTTACCTCTTTTTTCGTATAAATGAGCCTATAGGTATCTCTTTTTCACAAGGAACTGTCAATTTCTCCATAGGATGTGGTGCAGATTCTACACACTCTCCCAAATGATTGTATATTGTATTTATTTTTATTGTAAATGATTCTCCAACAGGTGGCAGAACATCAAGTACATCGCCTACTGTAAATTTATTCTTTTGTGTTAAAAATGCTGTACCGTCTTTATAGTCATCACACATTGCAACTACATCATATTCTCTTATATAACCACCATTTGAATGAACCTGACCAGGCTCATTGCCCAAAAAGAAGCCTGTACTATACTCACGGTGACTTATTTTATTCATTTCATCCTTTATCCAGTATGGTAGCTCATAGTTTTCGCCCAGCTTATAATATTGGTCAACTGCATTTCTGTAAGCGTAGGTAGTAACAGCTGTATAATAGGCTGACTTTGCTCTACCCTCAATTTTAAGACTTGTTATTCCGGTTTCAATAAGCTGTGGAATATAATCTATCATACACATATCTCTTGAATTATAAAGATATGTTCCGTCCTCGTCCTCTTCAATAGGGAAATACTGTCCCTCTCTATTCTGTTCAAAAAGATGATATTTCCATCTGCAAGGCTGAGCACAGTCGCCACGGTTTGCGTCTCTACCTGTCATATACGCAGAGATAAGACATCTACCACTGAACGACACGCACATAGCACCCTGAACAAAACATTCTATTTCTAATTCTTTAGGAACCTTTGCACGAATTTCTGCGATATCCTCAAACGAAAGCTCTCTTGCAAGAACAACTCTTGAGGCACCCATATTATAAAGCACATTTGCAGTATGATAATTCATAATTCCTGTTTGAGTAGACATATGAATATCTGCATTTGGTGCATACTTTTTAGCAAGCTCCATAACACCTATATCTGCTACAATAACAGCATCAACACCAGCTGAATTAAGTATTTCAAAATGCTCTGGTAAACGTGCAACCTCATTATTACAAGGAACAGTGTTACAGGTAACATAAAGCTTTGCACCTACTGCGTGTGCTTTTTCTACTGATTTTTTTATTTGGTCATAATCAAAATTCTTAGATGCAGTACGCATACCAAATTCTTTACCTGCAAGGTACACTGCATCTGCACCGAATTTCAATGCTGTATCAAGACTTTCTTCTTCTCCGCAAGGTGAAAGCACCTCTGTTGGATGTCCATATCTGAATTTATTCATTATATCTTACCTTTCGTATAGAATTAGCTCAATATTCAAAAACGGCTTCCCGAAAAGCGGAAAACCGTTTTTATTATAGCATTTAATGCTTATATTATTATGCCAAGCCTGCTGCTACCAAATTAACCTGATGATCTGTAAATGTAGAAGCATAGTATGGTTTTGCACCATCGGTTGCTGTTGGGGCTTTATGACAGAAGTAGTAATAATCTGTATTGTCAGGATAAATAGCAGCATCAATTGCATCTAATCCTGGGTTACAAATTGCACCCGGTGTTAAGCCTGCTATATCATAAGTATTATATTTACTCTTAAATGTAGCCACAACATCAGAAGGAATATCTTCCTGTGCATCATAAGGATAGTACAATGTAGCGTCTGACTTTAGCTTGTCCAAATCATAGTCGCCATATGGTGATACTCCACCGTAATCTACTGTACTTAATCTGTTATAAAATACAGATGATACAACATACATATCATTTATATTAGCAGCCTCAGCCTGTACAAGAGCTGACATTTTAATAACATCGTTAATAGTCATACCCTTATCCTTTATAATAGTTTCAATACTTACAGCATCTGTATATCCACTTACTGTACTTGTAGAAGTACAAATCTTATACTCAAAGTTATCCAAAAATCTTCTTATAGAGTCTTCTGCATCTTCACCTATGTAGAACTCATAAGTATCAGGGAATAAATATCCCTCTAGCTTATATACACAGTTCTCATTTTTAGGAATTTCTGCAAGGAATGTATATTCTTCGTCAAACATATCAGAATTGCAAAGCTCCATAAATTTCTCTGCTTTACAAACCTTTTTGTCCTCAAGTGCCTCTGCAACCTGTCTTACAGACATACCCTCTTTAAACTGTACGGTAACTGTTTCTGAAAGCATAGGACCAGACTGCAAGGTATTAAGAATTTCCTCATAGTCCATATTAGAACGCATTGTTTTTATACCATCTTCAAACCCGTCAGTAGAATTTGTAACAGTAGCATAAAGTCTGAAGAAATCCTCCTCTTTGATAAGGTCATTTTCTGTAAGTAGAGCTATAATCTGCTCAAAATTTGCATTTTCAGGTACTTCTATAATAATTGTTTCGCCATCTTCAGGTCTGCTTATACCAAGCAAATCACTTACACCATTCCATAAAAACATACCCAGAACAATAGATACAGATAAAACCATACAGAACCAAATCATACGGAACATAGCACTGTTTTTTTCTGCCTTTTCTTTCTGACGTTTTTTATCTGATTTTTTATATGCTTTTATCGCCTTACGCTCTTCTTTGTCCATTCGGTGCTTTTGCTCAAGATTAGAAAAGCTGGAAATTTCATCAGAATCTACAATAGCCCTTTCTTCTCCATCAAACTCTTCATTTTCTAAGCTATCATTTTCATTTATCTGATCTGCATCAGTATATTTATGCAGTGAATATTTCTCAGAAAAATCATCTGCCATAATTCTTGCCGATGCTTCTGTATCAATATCAGAATTATCCTTATCATCCTGAATATCATCAATATCAGATTTTTTATCAGCAATTTCTTCTACTTCGTTTTCTTTATCCTGATCAGGCTGTTCAACATCAAGCTTAAAAGAGCCCACTCTCTTTTTTCTGGCAGCTTCTATTTCTGCCGATAAATCCATTTTGAAATTATCACTCATATAGCTGTTCCTTTCCTCAAGTCATACCAAGACTTAACAGTTTTTGGCTGTATAAAAGATAATATCCAGCACAGCTTTTAATTTTATTATCAACCTATATAATAACCTAAAGTTTATGATTTTGCAATAAAT
>JAXJQK010000224.1:0-9883 GCA_036311185.1 Acutalibacteraceae bacterium
AAGATTTACTGGTTGCAGATTTACCTGGTTCATTTAGAACTTCAAGAACCGTCTCATCTGCATGCAATAGTGTTTCATTTAGCAGACTACATTTAAGCTCGTTGTAAAGTGGCTTCAACAGTGCTGCACCCTTTAATATCCAGTTAGAAAGATTTTGTCTTGATAGCTCAAAGCCTAGTCTTTTGAACTCCTGCTCCTGTCTGTATAGTGGTACTGCCAGAGTATACTTCTGATTCATTATATACGCCAGTGATTGTGGTGAAACTATTGATTTTGGAATAAGTGCTTTAGGATGTTCAGCTTGCTTTATGAAGCCTGACTCACCATTCTTATCACAGTTTCTACAACTGTATGAGTGTGTTACATGCTCTATGATTTTTGCCTGAGCAGGTATGATTACAAGCTCTCTTCGGATTTCCTTTTTCATAACTGTAAGAGGTTCGCCACAAACATCACATATCATTTCGCTTTCATCAAGCTCATGTTCAATCACCTCAACAGGAAGATTATCGAATTTACTTCCTCTCTTTGACTTCTTGCGCAAATGTGACTTTACAACCGTTTCAAGCTCTGGCTCAATGTTTATTGGCTCCTGAAGAGTTTCTGCTTCGTTAAAGAGGTCAAAAAGAGACAGTTGGTCAGAGTTCACCTTTTCAGACGACACACCAAATTTCTCTTTTGCTTTTAATTTCAACTGCTCAATATACCAGTTATTTACTTTTTCAAGCGACTGGATTTTCTCATCTTTTTCTTTTAGTTTGGATTTTAAAGCTTCGTTTTCAGCTATTAATTCTTCGATTGTTTTCACTCTAAAATCCTCCTGAATCATATTTTTTGATGTATTAATTATACCATAAAAAGCTCAAAAATCCTAGTAAAATTAACACTTTTTCCATACCTCAGTGCGTTTAATTTTTTGAGTAATTCCAGGTGCGATGATTATATTTTTAAGATCATCATACGCTAGTATCATTGTCTTTTCATCAGCCTTTTCTGTAGGCCACACAACTCTTCCTCTCTCAATTCTTTTGAAATGAATCCAGAATCCGTTATCTGCCCATACAAGCAATTTTATGCGATTGCGATTGTTATTGCAAAATGCAAAAATTATTTTATCCCTTGGGTCAAGCTGAAATTGCTCACATACGATTTCTGAAAGTCCGTTAATGCTTTTTCTCATATCAGTGGCACCACAGCAGAGGATGATTTTATAGTCGCTATATTCAAACATTTGCCTGTAGCACCACCTTTAAAATGTTTTCCAATGTTCCTATATCAACATTTGCAGGAATTGTAATCTTAAAGGCTTTATATTCAACTGTAATGTCAGCAGTATTTCTTGCTTGTGGTTCTGGTTGTTCCTGTAATCCTATTGGTGGTGTAACCACTACAAATTTTGCTTTACTTTTAGGTGTTCTAACATCAGACTTTGTATTACGAATCCAGCCTGAAAACGTTGATTTTGATATGCCATTGGCGTTGCACCACTCTATCATAGATAGACCACTTGTCTCATAATTAGCTATTAATTTTAACTTTTCATCTTTAGTTCTTCTTGTCGCCATAAAAAATCCTCCTTTCTATGAGAATTATATCCCATTAAAAGGAGGATGGGTAGGCGTGCTTGAGTTGACGCTTACCCAGCTACGCCTATCTATTCTCATTTTAATGGGGCAAAATTCTCATTAAAATGAGAATTTTAATATGACAACAAAAAGAAAGGTTGAAATTAATATCTAATTATGAGGATAGTGAACTATCTAAGGCCGAGTAGTGCAACACCAATGGTATATCGACATTAACATTTGCAGGATTACAGGGACAACTAGAACCACCAGCCAAGAATACCACTGAGATTATCGTTGAATATAAATCCTTTAAGATGTGACGGTAAAAAAGCAAGAAGTTTTGAGATGAATATTTTACTCTGTATCAAAATCTAACAATAAACTATAATGGATTTATCGTAAAAATACATTAGTAAAGCTATGATGATGGGACCTTCGTGTTTAATATAAAGATTTATATGAATGATTATTATCTTTTACATATTGATATTTCATAACTATTTTTAGAAAATAAGACTTTTACTACAAATTCCGGAATTTGTACTCTTTAGGAACTGGTTCTCAATGTTTGCGTGTTACGGAACTTGATATCTTTAGGAACCAGTTCCTATTATTTGCGTGTTACACAACTTGCATATTTCGTGGATGGTACTTAAATTTTACAAGTTACGGATTGTGCGTAGTTGGATTTTAATTTTTTCTTGAAAGTAGATTATAGGAATGCTATAATAACGATGTTATTTAAACTCTTTAGTTTATTTTTAAATGCCATTAAGAGCATTTGAGTTAGCTTACTTCATTCTGATGAAGCAAGACTTGAAGACAAATTCAATTTGTCGCCTTAAAGGGAATATTATCTCTTACAGGCAAATAGCTATTAGCTAATAAAATTTTTTGTTAAATACACTTACTTTGATTGTTTGGAAAAACACTCAGAGTAGGTGTTTTTTTATTTTATAAATCAAAGAAAGGAAAAGTCCAGTGATTAGTCATCCTGGCATAAAAGGAAAAGCAAAAAATTAAAAGAGAGGAACATTTTATGTTTGAAAAATTGAAATCAGCACACGAAAATTTGGCTGATGAGATGGAAAAAGAGCATAAAGAGTTTGTACAAAGTTGTAAAGACTCTATATGTAATGAGTACAGTTATAAAAATATAGTTGTATTTGCAAATGAAGTCACTGTGAAAAAAGATATTATAGATATTTTCAGTGCAACAAAACCCAATCTATCTTTAATTATGCTTCTTACAGAGAAGGAAAGACCTCTTGAGTATATATATCAAGAGTGGATGAAAAAAGAAGATTCTTTAAGTGAAGATATGTTGAACCTTTTTGAAGATTTGGCGTCTAACAGAGGAGGGTTTACAGATGATTGATAAGAATAATGATGTTTGCGAAAGATGTTATGGTTACTTATGTTCTGAATGTGATACTTCGGGCTTACCTCATATTTGTGATTGTTGTAATGAGTACACTAATGTACTGTATGAATATAATGGTGAGGAGTATTGCAAAGAGTGTTTACTTAAAGGATTTACAAGAGTAGATACAGAATTAGTTTGTGAAACCTGTAATCAGCAGGCAGATAATGATGAAATGTTTATTGAAGCTAATGAACTGGTTTGTGTTGACTGTTTGTTAGAGAGCTTATATGCAATTCATAACTGAGAGAGGAAAACATAAAATGGCAAGATATAGCGAAGTTTCATTGATTATGAAAAAATCAGATTTTCTTGACTTGGTAGTTTATGCTCAAGAAAGAGAAGAAAAAAGATTATACAATTTGATAAAGAGTGCTGATGATATTCACGAATATACCGAAGATGATGCGATTTTATTGCATTGGGGATTTTATGCGTGGTGTGATTGGTATTCTGATGTAGAAGAATTATATTCTTATTTAGAAAACGTTCCATATTTACTCTATCGAATAGGAGAGGAATGGGATGATGTAGAGAATATAGATAATGATTGGCAAGGTAGTTGTCCTGTGGAGATTCTGCGTGAAATGCAAATAGATAATCGTGATGCTACCAAAATAGAGCTTGAAGACTTAGTAACGAGTCTGACGACTTAACAAAAATATAAAAACAAAATGCAGCAAGAATTTTTAGATAAAGTTCTTGCTGCATTATTTTTAGGAGGGAATTATGACTGTTCAAAAATATCTTAAAATCAAAAGAAAGATATGTACTGAAAAAAACGCTCTGTATGATGAAAGTGGATGTGAGCGTTGTGAAATCTGCTCTTATGAGGATGATGAACCTAAAGTAGCCATTGAGATAGTGCAGAGTTACGGCAAGATAGTTGATCCGAACACAGATAATATAATCGGGTATCTCAAAAGAAAAAAGCTCGTGTGCGATTATACAATGAAGAATTGTAAAAGTCATTGTACAGGCTGTGATGTTTGTGATGCAGAAAATAGAAATATTAATGATGCTGTAAAGGTTGTTAATACAAAGTTTAAAGCGATTATTAAGCTCATCAAGCCACTATCTTTGCCAGATTTATTGATTGATGGCTATGGTATAAGCTATTTGTACGAAATCATCAGTAAATGGTACAGCAATGAAAGACCTTATTTGAAGTTTTCAGAGTATGCTAAATCACTCCCTTTGTAAAGAAGTATATTCCATTATGGAAAGAAAGCTGACGAAGGTACAGATAATGGTTTGTATGATAAATATTGCTTATCTTGGTTGATAGACCACGGCTACAAGTTTTCGGATATAAAGCAGTTAGTACTCGAATGGGTAAATTTTGTAGAAGCTGAAGAAGAGTTTATTACATTTCAGAAGTATGTAGAAACTTATGGGTTCAACAAGGAGTATGAATGTTATGTATGCTTTTCAGAATTTTCTAATTTAGAAAATTCGTAGATAGGAGAAGTGCTTTATGAAACATTATGTGGTCTCTCTTGTATGGGCTTCTAATGTAGAAAACGATAGCACGATTCTTAGTGTTGCACATTCTTTTGCGAAAGCAAAAGAAGTTTTTGCTGATAATATCATTGCAGAAAAGTAACTGACCCGAAAGAATAGCTGGGTTGTATATGAAGATGGTGATTGGATTTTTGATGCTGGTGAAAATGGGCGTTATTGAGATAATCATTCAAAACTATATATTACGGAGGTAAATTAAGATGAAATATACAATAGCAATAACTTCACACGAATATGGATTCGTTGAAGTAGAAGCTGACTCAACAGAAAAGGCAAAAGAAAAAGCTTTAGAAGCTGAAGCTAATGGAGATGTTCATTGGGCAGATAGAGAGGTTGAAGTTTTTTTAAAATGCAAGACAGAGATAGCGACTTCATATTTAGGTCTAACTAAGTGAGGTAAAACAATAATGGCAAAGAAAAAAATTACGGTATTAGAATTTCTTAATCTAACAAGTGTAGCAAGTGACGATATTCCTGTTACTGTTAAGGAAGGTTTGAATATTGTTTGCACAGCAAAGAGCTTGCGTTGGCTTATGAGTCATGGTATGCCTTATGAGCTTGAAGCAAATATCAAGGAAATTAAGATTTGCAATGACAATATATTGATTTATATTCAGCCAAAGCCTTATAGCAGTAAAGTATAATAACACACAAATTTAAAACTCAAAAAAGGATATGAAATTATGAAAGAATTAAATATTACAGCCAACAATCCAACAGAAGAAATAGTCAAGGATTATCTTGCGAAAAATGCAAGCGAAGCTCTTATTGACAAGATTAACAATGGAGTCCCTGTTGAAAAGGACGGCAAGACTTTAATAAATAAAAAAGACCTGGGTAGCTTTATGGTTTATGCAGCAGAGGAAGCTCGTAAGCAAGCAGGCACAAACGCTAGAAGTGCGTGTATTGAGTCCAGTATAGTTTTTGGTTGGGCTATTCACTATTTCGATGAAGATAGTATTGAAGGTACTTTATACAACGAAGATGGTACTAAATACGAAAAAAGCAAGTCAGCACCTAAGACAAAAAATAAAACAACTCAACAATCAGTTGCTACACTATTACCATCTCCGAAAGTTGCAAATAAAGAAGCTAAAACAGAAAAATTGCAAATGTCTTTATTTGATTTAATGGGTGGTGAGTCTAATGAAAATTGAAAAAATAAAGCCAATACCCAAATACATTCTTGAGCGAATCAAAAAAAGGGACAAGCAAGCTTTTTCTGTACCGAGTGGAAAAACAAGATACTATTCCTATTTAACTAAAAATGATAAAGAGCTTGTGCAGGTTTATGTAGCCGTAAAGAATAAAGGCAATGAGTTTTATTACAAGCAATGTGTAGTACATGGAATACACTCAGAAGATGCTTTTGTAAAAGACGTAGCTTTCTTTTATCTTGGCGGATATGTAGTTGGTTGGTATGAGGAAGGTCTTACAAAATATAAAAAGTGGTACGAATACGGAGAATGGGGAGTGGTTGATGATAAATACTTCAATCTGTATGCTCCTATTGTAAATAAAGAGTACATAGAGAAATTCCCTGAATATCAGTATAGTGCTTATGAATTGTACCCTGATTTTGACCTCTTCGAGTATCTTAGAATTTACGAAAGATACCCTCAAGCTGAATATTTTTTGAAGTTTGGCTTATCGCAATATTCAAAAAGCATAATGCTGTTAAAGAAGACTGCAAAGGATAAGGCTTTTAGAAAATGGCTATTTGCAAATCACAGCGAATTATCTAGCAGAAAATATTACATATATTCCATTTTACAAGCGTATAACAGAAATGAACCATTAAAAGCAGTTCAGGTGTATGCAGAAGAAAAGAGAAAGATAAGCTTCAGCAAGGAATATGAACCAATCAAAGAATTATTCAAAGGAGATTATAGTTCGTATATAAACTATATCCTTAAACAGAATATATCATCCCACTTGTATTTGGACTATATAAAGGCTTGTAATTATCTTGGCTTAGATATGAAAGAGGATAAAAATTGTTTTCCACACGATTTTATGCATTGGCACGATATACGCATAGATGAATATAGTACAGCAAAAGCAATTGAAGATGAACGAAAAAGAAAAGAGCTTTACGCAAAATTTGAAAGCGTGGCAGATAAGTATTCTAATTTGCAATATGATGGTAAAGGTAATTATGTTGCTATTATAGCAAAGAGTCCTGATGAACTAATTCAGGAAGGAAAAATTCTTGACCATTGTGTTGGGCGTATGAATTACGATCAGAAGTTTATAAGAGAAGAATCTCTGATTTTCTTTATTCGTCATTCAGAAACACCAGATGAACCTTTTGTTACAGCAGAATATTCACTAAAAAGCAAAAAGCTTTTACAGTGTTATGCCTATCATAACTCAAAGCCTGATGATACAGTAATGGAGTATGTTAAGCAAATATGGTTACCGTATGCTAATAAAAAGCTAAGTAATATTAAAGTTGCTTGAAAAGTGAGAGGTAGTTGCGAGGTTTTCTAAGAACACATATAGGCTCTTGCTTATTTATGCAAATAATGTTACAATATCAATGTTATTTAAACTATTTAGTTTATTTTTAAATGCCGTTAAGAGCATTAAAGTTAGCTTACTTTATTGGTAATGAAGTAAGACTTGAGGACAAATTTAATTTGTCAAATCAACGGGATAACTATATCTCTTTGAAAAAGCTTTTAGCTATATAATTATTTTATTAATAACACCTATTTTGATTGTTTGAAAAAACATTCGGAATAGGTGTTTTTTATTTTATAAATTCAGAAAGGGAAAGTCCAGTGATTAGTCATCCTGGCAACACGAGGAAAAGCAAAAAATAAAAAAGAAAGGAAAATTTTTATTATTGAGAAATCAGCAAATAAACACAACATTACTAATAACTGTCATTTTAACGAATGTCTATTTTTAAAAAATAGAGAATGTAATGTGCCACCCTGTAATGGGTGTGTACTAAAAGAATACAAAAAGGAGAGGTGAGAATGGCAAAAGACAAGTTCGTAGAAAAAATTACCATTGAATATAACGATGGTGAAAAGCAAGAAATTGAAAAAGGCTTTGTGGTTGAATTTTCCAAAAAAGAAAATTCAATAGAAACTCATTATAATATGTGTAACATCAGTGGCAAGGAATTGGAATTAGTTGTTAGTTCAATTCTTAAGCTTGGTACAGTGCTAGGGATGTTTGATTAAATAAGAAAGGTGATTTTTATAAAGTATACAATTTGTGAAAGCACAGCAGTAAATGGTATGCTAGCTTGGAAAGCGATTGCTTGGGCTGAGAGCTATGATTATGCTGTTGAGATAGTCAAAAACCTAAACGTAAACAAGTCAAGACACTATGCAGTAATGTATAATGGTGTTATTATTACTTAATTTAGTTTGGAGTGAGATAGATGATACTTGATGGTAATTACAACATTCTTTCTTCTATGAGCATGATACATATTATATTTGAAGAAAAGTGTGTAAATATAATTCCACCAGAAGAGCAAAAACGACTAACTTTGAACGATTGTTATATAATAGCAGGTCTAAATGGATATACCAAAGGTGTGATTACAGTTATGGAAGAAGGGCCTCTTAAAGGACAGGTTTACAGATACGCAAATCACGGTCCATATTGGGAAAAGATAGGTTCACTTGTGGGATATGCGTAAAAGGAGCTTAAAAAATGAAGATTTCAATTACAGATGTCATAGATAATGACCATCAATCGCATTATTGGTACGGTGGAGAGTGTGCTAGAATTGAGTACAAAGGATACACAGCATTGATTGAAGCTATTGGTGATGTGTATGCTGAGTATGTTCTAAACAATGAAACCGAAGTCTATGTAAAGGACAAAAATAATGCAGGTGTGTTTTATAGTGAAATGCGTGGTTATTTAAAGAATGACACAGAGCTTTACAAAGCGATAGAAAATGAAGAACTAATCTTCGAGAATAATAACTGGTGGGAAGCTTTTATTATCGACCCGAAAGGTATTCATCACGATTTAATGTGGGCTTTAGATGCCAGTTATTTAAACGAAGCAGTAGAAGAAGTAAGAAAAGGCTTCGAGGAAATGATTAAATATATAGAGGAGAAGAATTAATGGAAAAACAAAATAATAATACTACTACAGGCAAAAACACCATCTCAGTGTTGCTTGTTGAACCTAAAAGATTTCCGAAAGTAGTGGAGATAGAACATTCTCTTTCAGCAATGCAGAAATTGGTTGGTGGATATATTCAATTATATAAACCGTTCAATGATGATTGTGCTATTGTTTGTAATGAAGAAGGAAAGCAAAACGGACTACCTTTAAATCGTGCGATTTATAGCGAGCCAGAGAATATTGAACTGACCTATGAGCAGATGAAGCATAGATTTCGTCAGGCAGAGAAAGAAGGTAAGCATATAGAAGGCTATGTGGTTTTCACAGAAGATAGCTTTAGTCAATCTTACTCAGAAGAAAGTCGTACTTATGTTATCTCCAGCAAAAATAAGGCTTTTATTGAAGGCATGTATGGATATTCCATATATGCCTCTTGTATAGATGGCACAGATAACAATGTAAGGCTGGATCGTTATATGGTAGCTGAACACGGAGGGGAAGATGGCTGGAAAGTAGAAAGATGCTTTATACAAGAAGAAAGTAAGCGAGAAATGATAGATATTATCGCAGGCAACTTTTTTATATGCTATGCACCAATTGATAGGGAAGAGCTTCAAAGCATACCTTCAGAATATATAGCTAAGTATGAAGAAAAGTTTAAATATCCCGAACAATTTATTAAGGGTATTAACGGAGAAATTGTTGTACATCCTTACAATCCTGAAATTATGGAAGAAATAAGAGAATACGCAATGCTTACGGATGAGTATATGTCTTTATATGTAGATGAAAGTGGAGAGTCAACCCGATATATTGTTAATGAAAATGGCAAGTATAACATTATAGTTGAAAAGGATTCTAAGGTTATTAAAAGCTTTAATAGTAGAAAAGAACTATGTGAGTTTCTGAAGACGGAAATTGAAATTTTGAAAAATTAGAATTCCTAAAAAACAAAGGTCTCGATGAAAATCGAGACCTTTGTTGTGTGTGCTCGGCACGCATTGCTACTTGGTGGTGAAAGTCCACTACAGGCTTGGCAGTAGGAACTGTTAGCCAAGGGCAAGGGCGCCGTGTACCGATCGGTACGCACGGTGGTAAGAGAGGTCGGCTAATCAAGAAATGGTTAGACTCCTACTCGATTTCAGTCATTCAGCAATTCTTGGATCACAGAAGGATCAAGTCGGAAGCCCTCCATGGCCTCGGTCAACCGTTCCACGCGGGATATACCCAGGATCGGGAAGGTCTTAACCTGACTGTCTTGAAG
>JAXJQK010000225.1:0-4661 GCA_036311185.1 Acutalibacteraceae bacterium
TGCTATTGCATCATTTATCTTAAGATATGTAGTCTTTATTTCATTTTCTTCATCGTCGCATATTGCTTTATAAACTACGTCGATATATACTTGTTCTGTATTGTCATACGGTTTATACATTCCAGCATCAACGAGGACATTTATTGAGTTTGTCAGCTTACCAGTAATAGCTCCTTCAACTGTCAAATTATTGTGAATAAGAGCATCATTATCTACTTCAAGTCCAGGAACTTTGGCTATTTCTGGGAACTGCATTGACTTAGCATCTAACAGTCCTCTAATATCTAACCCATAGTCATTAACGTGCTTATCATCACCTAATATTACTACTCTTGTTCTATACTGCGGTACATAGCCATATTCAACTTCAATATCGTCAAATGAAGTAACACCAGGCATCTGAATAGGAACTTCGATAAAGTCGTTGTTGATGTCCAATGTATAGTACATTTTCTTGATATTGCCTTGGTCAGATATACCAAAGTAAATATGTCCGTCAGTTCCCATATTTATGTCTGTAAGATATAGACCTTTCTGGCTGTAGTTTACTAAGGTTGACTGAAGCACGGTCTTGTTATTTATAACAGTAATGGAAATAACAGAAGTGCCTTCTTCATCTACGAAATAGAATTTACCAGTACCGTCAAACTTTGGAAGCTTAATAATACCTTTAGCGTCTGGTTCTATATCAATGTTTATATAGAAGCTGTCATTACGTTTATAAACACCTGCATCAATATCGTTAGTCTGTGTATGAGCAGAAGTTACACTTTCTGCATTTACTGTAGTCGAATTAACATTACCTGAAGTTATATTGTCTGCTGTTATGTCACCTGATTCTAATGTTTTAGTTTTAATAACACTAGAAGTAATGTCAACACTGTTTATGTTATCAATTACCGCATTGTTAATGCTACCAGAATCAGCGGTAAAACTACCAATATTAATTCCATCATTTAGTTCTAATTCCTTTGTTACTTTGAGTTTCTTTGTTTCAACTTTTTCTGCAGTTGTTTTATTTAATACTGTATCTCCTGTAACATTCAAACTAGGAAATGTTCTGTTTTCTAATTCTAAATCAGTTACAGATAATTTATCAGCTGAAATATCTTTAGCCTTAACATCGCCATTTACAGTAACATCTTTGTCCAAAGTATCAATAGAGGCTTTGTCTGCGGTAAATGTTCTTGTGTTAACATCACTTGCTTCAACTGAAGTTGCATTAATGTTATCAGAGCTTAATTGCTTTACAATAGCAATATCAGACTCTAAAGTACTTGTGTAAACATTTTCCGCATTGATGTTTACTGTGTTTACCGATTCAGTAAGATTTCTCAACTCATCTTCAACAACCTCGATACGATTTACTAACTTGTTTGTGATAGGGTCTCTTCCACCCTTATTGTTACACATTCCAGAATCTAGTGTCATTTATTTTCTTTCTCCTTTACGCTACGCTATATCTTCTAATTACGCGCCAGTAAAACTGTCCTTTACTTGGTGCATATATCCATCTCTTAACTACTGACTTTGGAACTCCTGGGAACGTATATGCCTTAGATGGATTAGATACAAAGTATACATCCAAATCCAAAGTAACTGGGTCATAATCCCAACTGTCAATACAAGTACTTTCAATGTATTCAGGATGTATAATGTCATCTTCAGTAGTAGAAAGATTGTAAGGCAGCTGTTCATTCAATGTGTTGTCATCTGTATATCTAACTGACATTGGTGTCTTAATTGAAATCTTCTTACCTAAATCTAATGCATCAGTTGCTCCTTTAACGCCGTTACTGTTTTCAGGAGACACATACTCAAATGTTGTTTCTTCCTTTACTTTCTTAGGCACGCTTCTGTTTGTATTTAAATCCCATTTAGGAAGTTTATTAAAGCCTGCGTCATATTCGAACTTTGTCTTAAACTTTCTAAACGCCTGAAAACCTTTCATCTTAAGCTCCTATGCATCTCGTCTTAATGCTCTTAACAAAGCTATTTGAGCTAAGCCACTAATGCCGCTCATCATTCCATTATCAAGCATTCCTAAGAATAAAGCCTTACGAATTAGGTTATCATTATCAACAACTCTATGCATTAGCATTTTAGTTCTACTGTCAGAAGCAGCGTCAGACTGTACTGGACTTTGTTCTTGTTTAAGAAACTTCTGATAATCATCAAATGACATACCACCGAATTTATTATTCTTCATATTAATTATCCTCCGTATACATTAGATATTCTAACTGGACTATATCCATCTTTACGTAAAGTCTTATAAAAAGTTTCTTCTGCTTCTGGTATAAGTTTAGATATTACATATTCATTACCTAAACCTACCATCGACATTAACAAAGCGCTTAGTTTATATTCAATCAATGAGAAGAACGCATTAGTTGGATAACTTAATACTGTGTCAGGTACAAAGCTAGCTAAGTAATAGCTCTGTGTATAAGCATTGTAATAAATTACGCCCTTACCTGTACTGTCATTTGTATGAGCTGCAACTATCTTTCCTAATGTTGGCTTTCCTGTAGATATCAAAATATTCCATTCAGTTCCTTTGAAGCCATTGTAAACCATAATATGATTGTTGCTGTAATTTACGAATATGTAAGGGTCAGATACTACTACAGATTTTATATCAAGCCCGTCAATAGTGAAGTAATCAATAATGTCTTCTACCTCTGTATTACCCCATAACATCGAAACAACTTTGTCACCTGTTTTATTTATAATTAAGTCTTTACCTAAGAAGTAGTATGGCTGGCTGGCTGACTTAAATGCTTTCTCTTCGATAGTTTCTGCTTTGAAATCCCAGTAATAACTCTTACCCTTTTCCTTAAAGTAAACACCATCTTCTGTCATTAATCCCCATTCTGTTGGATTTACGTCTCTTGGACTTTTTATTGGATCATCTGGACAAGTCAATGTCATTGGAAGTTTGCTGTATCTTATTCTGTATTCTTTTTCAGCTTTGCAATTTATATAGAGATTCGAGTTTTCTATGTAGTATGTGTTTTCAATATACTGATCAGCCGAATTAGATCTTAATGGCTTAAATCTCTCTCCTTCTTTACGGTAAACATTTAATACTCTGTAGCAATCTCTCGGCAATTCTGTTTCATTACCACTGAAGTCGTAGTAGTCAACAAAGAATGAGCCTTCTTCTGTTAAACTATCATATAGTGAGCGGTATATATCATTTAGCAAAGATGTAGAAATCTGGAAGTTTGTAAAATCTGAATTATAAACTCCGCCTAAAACTCTAGCATCTTCTATAAGCTGTTTTGTTGACTTTGTTAACAATTTAATCTTCTCCTTTTTAATATTAGTGAAAAAAAAAGGCTACATACCTTTCGATACATAGCCCTTAAAGTTGAGGAGTTAACTTAATATGACTTTATTTTAATACTGCAACACCAGCAGAAGCTGTTTTGCGGAGCATAAAGTTACCATAAACATTTGCACTGATTGTAAATGCAGGACCGTATTCACCAGCTGCACCAGGAGTAATTGTAAACAATTTATCCATATTAAGTTTAGCTGTTGGTTCTGTACCAATGCCCTGTTCACCTACATTCTTAATGTCGTATTTACCCATCTGTCCGTTGCTTACTGGGCTAAGTACTTTAGATACGTTACCAAGATCGTAGAAAGCTAAGTCATCTTTCTCAATTGAGTAAGCTGTACCTTCTGTACAATATGGGTCAATTACTGTTCTGTCAATAAATGCATCACCGAAAGCTGTTGCAAGTTCTGATACACCGAATGTTGCTTTGTTCTTGTTTGAACCTACATTGCTGAGCTGTCTCATATTAGCAGCCAAACCGAGTTCCTTACCAACCTGTTCCCAAGTTTCATCGTTGATGATAATCATGTTGTTAAGACCACCAGCACGTTTTGTTTTCTTGAGTAATGTTACCAATGTATCTGTCAAACGAGTGTCACCTGTAGCTTCTGCTTTAACAAACTGACCAGCAAGTCTGTCTGCATTAACGCTTCTATCTACACCACGGAAAGCTGTTTTAATGTAGCTTGTCCATCTTGTGTCTGTTTTAACACGGTCAGCAATTGTTGGAATCAAGTCTGCAAGACCTTCAAAACCACGAGCTTCTGAACCAGAACGAGCTGAATACAATTCAATGTAGTCACCATTGTAAACTTTACCACCTGTAACTGAAGCTGAAGCTGTTACGTATTTGTCATCGATAGCTGTTACTGTGAAAATTACTGGTGTTGAGTTACTACCAAGTAAATCAGAACCAGGAACTGCTTTGTCAGCTGTAGAAGCTGTAGCAATTACGAATCTAGTACCAACATCCATTTTAAGAGCACCAGCACTTGTCAATTCGAATGTGTTTGAAGCAGCGATTGTAATACCAGAACCTTTATCTTTAACCTGGTCGATTACACCAAACTTACCACCGTAAAGGTACATTGCCATTGTCTTTGAAAGACCATCGAAACAAGAACTCATTTTGTTTGCGAGGATTGACATATAAGCACCTGTATCTGACTCTGAAGTCAAGATCTCTGGTTGATCAATGTCAAACAAACCGAATGCGTAACCCTGTGTCATTTCCCATTCAAGGTTCTTTGCACCTGAAGTTGGGTTGTTTGCTACCAGGTTGTAAACTGAACCAAAGTTACCACCGTTACCA
>JAXJQK010000226.1:0-2647 GCA_036311185.1 Acutalibacteraceae bacterium
ACAATCAGATTACTCCCGGCAGTGTAGCTGTAGCTGGTGTGAAAGGTTTTTTCTCATTATTATGGAAAACTATTTCAACATCTTTTATGATACTGCTTATTTCAGGATTGATTGTAGGAGTAGCAGTGTGCATTTATCTGTATGGTCTTGCTTGTCAGCCTACGGGCATCAACCTTGCAAGTGAAAAGCTACAGCAAACGTCATTTGTTTATCTTTGCGATGAGGGTGGAGGAAATCCTAGAGAATATGCAAGACTACACGGAACAGAAAACAGAATCTGGGTAGGACTTGATGTTATTCCAAAACATATGATTCAGGCTCAGATTGCTATTGAGGATAAGCGATTTGACGAACATCAGGGTGTTGACTGGATAAGAACTGCTGGTGCTATTGTTAACCTTGGTTCATCTTCAAGCTACGGTGGTTCATCAATTACACAACAGCTTATCAAGAACATAACAGGTAAAAACGAGGTTAGTATTACACGTAAGCTTAACGAAATTTTCAAGGCGTTAAATCTTGAAAAAGAGTATACCAAAGATGAGATTATGGAAGCATACCTTAATATAGTAAATTACGGTAGCAATTGTCAGGGTGTACAGGCTGCGGCTCATCTTTATTTTGCTAAGGATATTAACGAGTGTAGTATAGCCGAGTGTGCAGCTATTGCAGGTATTACACAGAATCCATCAGCTTTGAATCCTCTTGTTTACCCAGAGGCTAATAAAGAGCGTAGAGAAACTGTGCTTGATCAGATGTATAGTCAGGGCAGAATTACAAGGGAAGAATATAATCAGGCTATGAAAGAGTCTGAAAATATGACCTTTGTAGGCTATGAGAATAACGAGAAAGAGCAGGAAAAAGAGGATAAGGAATCAGCACTTAGTGATGATTACATTTCAAACTGGTATATGGAGGCTATTCTAAGAGACCTACAGCAGGAGCTTGTAGAAGAGCTTGGTATCAGTGATGAGTCAGCAACAAATAAAATCTACTCAGGTGGTTTAAAGATTTATGCTGCTATGGATCTTGAATTCCAGCAATATTGCGAAGAGTATATACAAGATGTTTATACTCCATATGACCCTAACTGTGAAATTGCAATGGTTATGACCGACCTTAAGGGTAGAGTGCTTGCTACAGTTGGTGGTAGAGATAAAAAGGAACAGATGCTTGTATGGGATAGAGCAAATCTTGCTGAGCTACAGCCTGGTTCTGCTATAAAGCCACTTATTGTTTATCCATTAGCAATAGAGAATGGTAAATATCACTATTCTTCAATGGTAAAGGATCAGCCTATTGACAGATGGGAAATGACTTCAGATGGTTATTTTAAGTCTGGTCCTAACAATGTTTATGGTTCTTATCTTGGCGAGCTTACATTGCCAGATGCTATTGAGCGTTCTTCAAATGCTACAGCAGCTCAGACAATGGAGATAATCGGTGCAAAAAATGCCTACAATCAGGCTATTAATAAAATGTATTTCAGACATTTATCTACTGAAGATGCTAACAACCTTGGTGCATTGTCACTTGGTGGTTTAAACGGTGGTGTTACAGTAAGAGAAATGGCTACTGCTTACCAGTTTATGGGCAATGGTGGCTTAATTTACGACTCATACACATATTATTATGTAGAGGATGCAGAAGGTAACGTTATTATTGACCATAGAGAGCAGATTCCTACAAAGGCTTATTCTACTCAGACTGCTACAATTATGAACAGAGAGCTTAATTATAACGTAGTACACAATAATCCTGCACATACAAGTGCTGGTCAGGCTAGAATTACAGGCTGGGATATTCTTGGTAAAACAGGTACAACTGACGGAGGTAAAGACCACTGGTTCTGTGGACTTTCTCCTTATGCTACTTGTGCAGTATGGACAGGTTACGATACGCCTTCTTCACTATCACAGTCAACCTTTACTGTGGCTGTTGATATCTTCCACGACCTTATGGCACATTATTTAAGTGATAAGGAAGCTAAAGAGTATAAGCTTGATGATTCTTTAGAGGAGCATCAGTATTGTGCAAGTACAGGTTTGTTAGCAAGCTACTATTGTTCTAAGTCCTTTACAGGCTACTATAAAAAGGATAATGTTCCTGAATACTGTAATGGTGCTCATGGTAGTTATTATTCATATGATTCAGACGATTATTCAGATTATCTTGATTCATACGATGAAGAAGATGAAGATGAGGAAGATGAGGATACAGATGATTCTTCAGATGATTACAGTGATGATACAAGTGATGATTATTCTGATGATTACAGTGATGATTATTCCGATGACTACACCGAAGACGACAGCAGTGGTGATGACTACGTTGTAGATGACAGTGTAGACTATGATGATACTATAGTAGATGACACAGGTAGTAGTGATGTTGTTGTAGAAGATAACTCGGCATCAAGTGGAGATACAACAGTAGATGAAACTGTAGTAGCATAACTAATATTATTTCTGTTATAACAGGTAGATAGCTTTTTGGTATACTATTCGTCAGATAAAAAATCTGCTCGAAAATCTTATCTGCTGTTTAGAACAGAGCTAGTATGAATTAGTAAAATTAATTTTAATGATTTTAAAAATATAATTATATCTTGAGAGGTGCAAAATGGTACAAGTTGCAATTATGGGAC
>JAXJQK010000227.1:0-8839 GCA_036311185.1 Acutalibacteraceae bacterium
AGAGGTAGCAATACCTCAGCTTTGCTATGCAATTTTTTTCATCAATTTAAAAACTTGGGTGCTGTTTTGTTTGCAAAATCACATGATTTAGGGGCTGCCTCACTTTCGCTAGTGAGACAGCCCCTTTTTTATAATAATTTATTTAAGACTAAGAATAAGATAATCCATAATAAATACCGAGGGAACTCCACATAATACTCCTAAAAGAACACCACAAACAACATCAGTAAGATAATGAACTCTAAGGTAAATTCTTGAAAATGAAATCAAAAGTGCAATAACAAGAATAATACACCATATCGGCACTGAACATCTTATTATAGCTACAGTGGCAACTGCAAACGATGACGCTGTATGACCTGACGGAAAAGAGTAAAAGCTTGGTCGCCTTACAATAAGGTCTTCGTCCTCAAGCTTATGGCAAGGTCGCATACGACAAACAAGGTGTTTTATTATTCCTTCTCCGCATATAGTCGTAACACTTAGTGCAACCAGAATATTCACACCAATAAATGTAGTTGGTGAGTTAACAAGAAATGGTATGCATATTATAAGCCATATAGTACCCTTTGTACCAAGAATAGAAAAAAATATCATTATTCGGTTAAGCAAAGGTGTGTGTAATCTGCCCACCCAGTCTAAAACAACATCATCAATATATTGAATTCGTTTAAGCATAATTATCTCTCCGCTATTTAAATTCAATCAGCTTCAAACGGTGATTTTTCACTAACTTTTTTAGATGTTAAAAATTCAACAGAACGCTCAATAGAGTCTCTAGATGTACCCCATTCCTGTCCGTTTGCACGGTAATCAAACATTGTGCAAAAATGTGCAACATCTGCTTTAAGATTTTTTAGATATCCACCTGTTAGCTTAGCTGTAACTTTATAAAAATCAGGTAATACTTTTGAGCTTATACCTCTATTCATAGCAGCCTTCATAAGCATTGTGTAGTGCTTCATACAGATAAAAGGCTGTTCAGAATAAAGCTTTCTAAACTCCTCTTCTTTTTCCCATGTTTTAAATATTGTTTCCATAAGGTGTTGCATACCCCATGCCATTTTGTTACACACATAACAGCTATGCTGAATCTCATCAAGCTTTGCCAGCTTCTTTTTGTCTGGCTTACCCTTTACATCTTCGGGAATAAGCTCTGTCATAATTTTATCAAGGTGTGTATCTAAAATAAGAGCATTTGGTAAACGCTTACCATGATGAACCATCATATTAAAATGGTTATAGCAAAAGCCAAGATTATTTGTATCGGTACGAATATCAGGCTCCATCATAGCAGCACCTGTAATATATTCTACATAATTTTTCTCGAGCATAGCCTCCATACGACACATAGGGCAACCACATTTTGGTGCAAAAACGTCGTTAATAGGTATTGTACATATATTTTCTCTCAATGCTAACCCTCCGGCAATTTTGTACTTAAATCTATCATTTATTGTAGCACAAAACCTGCAATTATGGTATATTATTTTTAGATAAATTATTGTTAAATTTAAAGGAAGTTTTTTATGAAGATAAAGTATAGTGATAATAATGTTATACTTGAGGATATTACCTCATTCAACATTGAGCAAACACTTGACTGTGGGCAGTGCTTTAGGTGGGAAATGGTTGAGCCTAACAAATACCACGGTGTAGCTTATGGTAAACCTCTTACAATAAGTCAGCAAGAAGAAACTATAATTTTACACAACTGCACTAAGGCAGATTTTGAAAATATATGGTTTAATTATTTTGATTTAGATACAAATTATGATGAAATCAAAAAAGAGCTTGCACAGCTACACCCTGTTTTAAAGGACGCACAGCAATACGCACCGGGTATAAGAATTTTAAGACAAGAACCTTGGGAGGCATTATGCTCATTTATAATTTCACAGAATAATAATATCCCTCGTATAAAAGGAATAATAAAAAAGCTTTGCGAAAATTTTGGAAATAAACTAAGCAATGGTGACTACACCTTCCCTACAGCACAAGTTTTAAGTAATTGTACTGTTGATGACCTAGCCATACTTAAAAGTGGCTTTAGAGCAAAATACATTGTAGATGCCTCTCAAAAGGTAGCAAGCAAAAAGGTTGATTTAGAACATATAATCAATCTGCCAACAGCACAAGCAAGAGATGAACTAATAAAAATAAAAGGTGTTGGCCCCAAGGTAGCCGATTGCACTATGCTTTACGGTATGGGAAAAACCGATTGCTTTCCACTTGATGTATGGATGAAGCGAGCTATGCAAATTCTATTCCCAAAACTTACCCCACAAAGCTTCGGCAAAAATGCAGGAGTTGCACAGCAATATATATTTCATTACAGCCGTATGAACCCACAGCTATTTGAGGAAAATAATAAGGAACAGAATAAGTAAAAGTATAAAAGCAGTAGCACATTTTTAATTTTGAATGTGCTACTGCTTTTTGTTAGTATAAATTTTCTATATTCAAACAAACCCTTAATAATAACTATCGTCATTCATCGCTGATTTTATATCGCTCCAGCTCCAGCCTAAGCGTTGCAGTGCTGCAACTGCTCGTCTTTTTACCTTTTCGTTTTCGGCATAGTCAGCATATTTTTTATTTAAAAGCTCTCTAATTTCTTCATATGGGTCATATTCAAGCTCTTCTTTTATAATAGCTATAAGCTCATTTGAAATCCCTTTTTCTCTTAGCTTATATTCTATTCCTCGTGGTGACATATGCTTTTTTCTTAAAAGCTCGTTTGCGTATTTCCTTGCAAAGCTCTCATCATCTACCAAACCAAGCTCTTCCATTTGCTGTGCAGCATTTTCAGCAGCCTCTTTAGAACAGGTGCGTTTTATTTTGTCGGTAAGCTCTTTTTTAGAGTGGTCACGATATGTTACCAAATACAAAGCTCTCTCCTTTGCCCTATGAGTATCTGACTCATCTATAAGGCTTTTAAGCTGTTCATCTGTTATCTCTACGCCTGCTTTTATATGATTTTTAAGCAGAGTCATTGTATCCAGATTCATAGCATATTCTCCATCTATATACACTGCACTCATAGACTTTCTGCGTGGCTCTACTGCTGTTACAAGCATATATTAATCCTCTACCATTATGTCAATATCCTTTGTATCAACAGCAGGCTTGATTTCATCTGTTACAACATCTTCAATAACTCTCTCATTTTTCTCAGCTGATTTCTTCTTAAAGCTAGCCTCACGCTCCTCGGCAATAGCCTGTAAAACCTTCTGCTCTACCTCTTCTGCAAGTGCAGTGTTATCCTCTAACAGTTGCTTTATGTTATCTCTACCCTGTCCAAGTCTTTCTTCTCCATATGAGAACCAAGCACCACTCTTGTGGATAATATCTCTTTCTACTGCAAGGTCTAAAAGCTCACCTGTTCTTGAAATACCCTTACCATACATAATATCGAACATAGCCTCTTTAAATGGTGGAGCTATCTTGTTCTTAACAACCTTTGCTTTTGTTCGTGAACCGATAGGCTCTGTACCGTTCTTAATTACTTCAGCCTTACGCACCTCTATACGAACAGAAGAATAGTACTTTAATGCTCTACCACCAGGTGTAACCTCTGGGTTACCATAAACTATGCCAACCTTTTCTCTTAACTGGTTAATAAAGATAGCTACACAATTTGACTTAGAAATAGCACCAGCCAGCTTTCTTAAAGCCTGTGACATAAGTCTTGCCTGCAAGCCAACGTGAGAATCACCCATATCACCGTCAATTTCTGCTTTTGGAACAAGTGCTGCTACTGAGTCAACAACAATTACATCAATAGCACCTGAACGAATAAGAGCCTCGGCAATTTCAAGAGCCTGCTCACCTGTATCTGGCTGTGACACAAGCAAAGAGTCTACATCTACACCCAAAGCCTCTGCATATACAGGGTCTAGTGCGTGCTCAACGTCGATAAATGCTACATTGCCACCCTTTTTCTGTCCCTGTGCAATACAATGAAGTGAAAGTGTTGTTTTACCTGATGATTCTGGTCCGTAAATCTCGATAATTCTTCCTCTAGGCAAGCCACCAATACCAAGTGCAATATCAAGTGTAAGTGAGCCTGTTGGTACAAAGCCTACATTCATAGCCTGATTTTGACCCAAACGCATTATTGCACCCTTACCAAACTGCTTTTCTATCTGTCCTATTGCTGTTTGCAAAGCCTTAGCCTTATCATCAGCTGATTGATTTGATTTTATTTTTAAATCTTTTGATTTTGAATCCTTAGCCATAATTAACCTCCATAACGAAAATTTGTTTTGTTCTTTGCTTATATTATAACCTATACTATTTAAAAATGCAATCAAAAATTATTAACATCAGCCCAACTGTCCCATTTATAGGTCAGTTGAGCTGATGTATGATTAAAATAATAAATTAACAATTTCTCTTGTATTAAGTTAAAAGTACTTCTTATTCCTTAATTTTCTTATTTATATAAGTAGCATAAGCAAATGAAACAACAACTAAAAATACAGGTACTATGTACATAGACAGAGTATTTTCAATATTAAATATTGAAAAAGAATTGATTAAAGCATGAGCGATTACACATGGAACAAGTGATTTACTTTTATAAAATATAATTACAAACAAATACCCAAGTGCTACTGCATAACATATTTGCATCAAAGTAGGAACTAAATCTGCTCCATTTAATAAATTAACAATATGACCTATTCCAAATGTGATAGAGCTTACTATTATCGCACTTTTAACATTATTTTTTTCCATCATTTTAAATAGAAAACCTCTAAAAATAATTTCCTCTAAAAAGCCAATATTAAACATTGTTATTATGTGAAATAATATTTCACTTGTAGTATTTTGAATATTAAAACCATTCCACAGATTAACAGATACAATAAGCAGTAGTGGAATAAAATATAAATATCCCTTTAAATTCGATAACTTTGCTAATCCATAATATGATACACGTTTAAGAGCTATTATAAATACCACTAATACTACAGAAAATACAGTATTTATAATCGCACTTCTATAATCTGTTGTTCCAAAATTCTGCATACAGTAAGAGTTTACCACCACGTATACTACTATTAGTAAAATAGAAAATAAGCTCTCGTGTTTTTCAAATATCTTTTTCATTATAATTCTCCTTTTGCAGTACAAATTGCTCCATAAAATACTTTTTCAAGTGTTGTCATTAAATTTACTTCATCAAAAATCATTGTATTATTTGCGTATAAGCTGGCATATCCGTGAACAAAAATGAAAAGTGTACTAAAAACTTCTTTTGTATCTTCCATTGAAATATCCAACTCATTTTGTAGCACTGTAAGCATTGGTAGTATTTCTTCCGACTCCAACAGTTCTAACACACTTGCTCCCGAAAACTCGTTTGATTGAAACAAAAAACGAAAGAGGTTTCGTTCTTCTATTGCAAATTTAATATAGTTAACTCCAATTGTCAGCATAGGATTTTCATCATCTATTTTCATATTCACAATATATGCTGAGTGATATTCATCTGCTTTTTTGTAAACCAGCTTTTTAATATCCTCTACAGTTGAAAAATAATACATTACTGGCTGTGTAGAGCAATTTAATTCCTCTGAAATTCTTCTAGCTGTAAGTTTATCTGCTCCTTCTTTCTGCACAATATTAAAAGCAGAATCTACTATCATTTCTTTTGTAACCTTTGCTTTTGGTGGCATAACTCTCCTCCTTTTTTATAATAACTGTTATATAACACTTGTTATTATACATTGTGTTTTATCTTTTGTCAAGAATAAAATATGGAGTATGTGTCTTTTCACACATACTCCACTCAATACTAATAAATTCAAATTTGTCTATCGTTTAATTAAACAACCCATAAATAATACTAACAGATACATTTAATACTATTTATGCTCTATATCAAAATTCAGCACTCTTATGAATTTGATACACCTATAAACTGCCTCTCACAAATAATGAATAATAGTGTTATAACAACAAACGATGAGTCGGGAACATCAATCTGCGTAAAAAACTTCATTACTATTACACTGATATACACAACTGCGAAAGCTATTGCTAAAATCAAATTAATTTTATTTTTCATAAATTACCTCTAAGTTAAAATTCATCTCTTTATCAGTAATTTATAAACTAATATTCGCCCAAAATGTTCCGATAGCATATCCTAAATTATATATAAGGTACATCGTTATAGCGATAACAAAAAACTTTTTAATAATAATGTTTTTCTTTGAATCTCCATTAAGCCAATCTTTCAGTGTTACTTTTTTCTCCTTCATCTTAAATGCCTCCTAAATTGAATTTGCACATTAAAAGTAACATAACTTACGAAAAATCGCTATAAATTTAGGGTTGCACCTATGTAAACTTATGGTTGCACTTACAAATTGAAGTCATTTTGAATGTTTCCGATAAACTCACCCATAACATATCCTGCTCCATACATAAAAGCAAAAATTATTGCCACTGAAGCACATATTAATAGAACATATAACACCATAAATAATTTTCTTTGTTTTGTTGATAAATTAGATATAAAGCTGTTCCAAATCTCAATCAAATTTTTAGATTTATAACTTATCGCATCATCTTCGCTAGTTTTCTCATCTTCTATGCCTCGCATTAAGTAGTCCAAAGAAACATCGAAATAGTCGCTCATAAAAAGTAATCGTGTCATTTCTGGATACGCTTTATCGTTTTCCCATTTAGAAATTGACTGTCGGGAAACATCTAACAGCTCTGCTAACGCTTCCTGTGAAATATTTTTATTAGTACGTAATTTATATAAACGCTCTCCAAATGTCATAGCTTAACCCTCCACAAATTTAAATTTGTTATTATAAATCAATATCAATTTCATACTTGTCATCAATGAGGATATAATTGACTTTATACTTTTGTGCAAGGCTTAGCATATTTTTGTTATCTTGCAGAACATTCTCTACAGTACACCCTTCATCATCTAAACGATTTTCAATAACTCTTGCATATTGTTTTATGTCACTAAAATGATTTCTTATATATTTTTCACTCATTACAAGGCAATAGTATCTTATTTTATCAAAGTACTCTTTCTCAAAGTCGTTTGACCAATCAAAAGGAATATAGCACCCTTCAACAATTAAATTCTGATTGTTTTCAATTGCTGTTTTAATCATTTCACGAACAATTGGCCATAGGTATGCAGTTAAGTCGTTGTCATTGCTCATTGGTGTAAGCTCTGTATTATCACTACGAATTAACCCCATTTTTAAATGGTCTATTGACAGATAGGGATATTTATATTTTTCAAGTAATTTTTGAGCAAAGGCAGTCTTGCCTGTATGCGATGCTCCTGCAATTAAAATAATCATTGCTTCCTCCAAAAATTTAAATTTATCTCTATTTTTTACAGCTACTTAATAATAAACTTCTTTACTACAAAATTGGATTTTATTTTGTTTGTTCATCTTCTAAATCATCTTCTGAATCATAAACATACATATCAATATCTATTTCCGTCCTTGTTGCATGACAAAAATCTATCACATCTAACGGTGGAGCAAGACATGGATTTACGTCACCTACATAAATTGTAGGAACAATTTCTAAAATCAAACGAACATCGTTTTCATCTCTTATTTGATTTAGTAAATGGATTTTATCCTGCAATGGTGCGATAGTCTTTCTCATCTGATTTTCAACCTCAACATCATATTCAGTACATCTTCCAATTTTCCAAAGTGCAAAGTCATATTTTGTACCATTACGTCGTAAATCTCCAATTTCCCAAGTTTTTTCGGGAGTAAGATTTAATAATTTAGACACCTCGTTTGGATTAAAATTTCCAACTATCTTAAAATATGTATAGCAGTTATTCCGAGTATTCATATACATCTCCTAAAAATTTTAATTTGCTATTCTTTAAATTACTCTATTTTCTTAACAGCTACCAGTCTTTACTCCACCTATACCTCGTTCAATTTCTTGAATATCGTATGCACACTTAATATCTGTAAAGCCCTTTTCAAGCATAAGCTTTTCTACTGTACTGTACTGACCCTCTCCAAGCTCGAAAACAAGTATTCCGTTATTTTTCAGCTTTTCAGACCAATGCTTGATTATAGCTCTATAAAAATCATAGCCATCTATGCCACCGTCAAGTGCCAAGGTTGGCTCGTGCTGTACCTCTGTTTGCAGAGTTTTTATTTCATCGCTGATAATATACGGTGGGTTTGAAATAATTACATCAAAATCCTCAGCAAAGTCTGTGTAGCTTTTAAATACATCACCGTAAACAGCCTTAACATTATCGCATTTGTTATGGAGAATATTTTTTGTAAGGTATTTCATCGCCTTGTCAGAAAGCTCTAACGCTGTAATATCACTTTCGCTAAATTCCTTAGCCAAGGCTATGCTTATAGCACCACTGCCAGCACATAAATCTAAAATTTTAAGCTGTGGCTTTTCTCCATATATAGTCTTTATCTTATCAATACAAAGCTGTACTACAACCGAGGTATCCTCTCTTGGTATAAGTACACCGTCACCAACAAAAAATTCAAAGTCCATAAAATCCCACTTGCCTATTAAATATTGCAATGGGTAGCCTATTGCTCTTTTATTTGCAAGCTGAATAAGGTGCTCGCTCTCTTTTTCGGGTGCTTCTTTATCACCCTGCATAATAAGAGAATGTCTGTTCATATTAAATTGATTTTCAAAAAGGCACATAGCATCAAAGGCAGGAGAATCGTTTCCTGCCTTTGTTAAAATATCTATTATATGCCTGTATAACTGATTATATTGCATAATTAATTATATCCTTTATCAAGCATTATTTTTTTGAGTTGATTATATCCTCACC
>JAXJQK010000228.1:0-7371 GCA_036311185.1 Acutalibacteraceae bacterium
TAACGAATCAACAATAGGTCTTGCAAGCATTAATCAATTTATATGGAATTTAACTGGCGAGAATATTATTTGGTATCTTATTACTGATGGGCTTGGATTTGCAGGAATTTTCACTGCCCTTGGCTTTGCAATTTTAGGACTTGTTCAATTAATAAAAAGAAAAAGCTTTTTAGAGGTAGACCCCGACATTTATATTCTAGGTGCATTTTATATTTTAGTTATTGTATGCTATTGTTTCTTTGAAATAAACATCGTTAACTACAGACCTGTTCTAATGAACGGATACTTAGAAGCCTCTTTCCCATCATCACACGCAATGGTTATTTGTTCTATACTAGGCACTGCAATGTTGCAATTTAAAAACAGAATAAAAAATAAAGCTGTATTAAGAATAGCTAATATATTATCTATAGCTGTTATTCTGGTAACTGTAATAGGAAGACTTCTTTCTGGTGTGCATTGGTTTAGCGATATAATCGCCGGTATATTATTAAGTGGTGCTTTGATTATGCTTTATTATTCTTGTGTAGAGTTTATTAAAAAGTAGAAACATAGACAAAAACAGGGGTCGGAATTTTTCTTCCGAACCCTGTTATGTTTTATAAAATCTTTAATCCTTTTTAAGTGCTTTTCTTTTCTGCTTTTCTTTATCCAAAGTTTTTTGGAACTCCTTTGTATCCTTTGCAAGCTTACCACTTAGTAAAATAAGTGCTATAAGGTTTGGTATTATCATTAAAGCATTTGCAATATCTGAAAAGCTCCATACAATATCAAGAGATATTGTTGCACCTACATAAACAAGTGCTGAAAATACTAGTCTGTAAATATAGCAGTAAATTGGCTTTTTAAGTAAATACTCAAGTGACTTTTCTCCGTTATATTCCCAACCCAATATCGTAGAGAATGCAAACAATATTAAACCTACTGTTACTAAAAACGCACCTACATCACCAAGCACACTTCTAAATGCCAATATTGTAAGCGAAACACCTGTAACTACTGACAAATGCTCGTAGCTACCATCCTCAGTAAACTTAATATGATTACCAGCTGAGTCTGTCCATACACCTGTAATTGCTGTAGCAGTAGCTACGCAATCAGCTGTATTAAGCTCTGTTTTTGTTACTGCCTTATTTTTGAGAACATTTTCATTATCACAAGGAATATACTCTGTTGTACCATTTGAATTTGTTAAAGAAAATCCGTTTTCTGTTAATGCGTATATATATGTATTATCAATGGTATCAAATTCAGAGTCTGACATTTCAACATTAGAAATTCTGATTATATCGTTTTCTATTTTATACATTGCTTTTTGGTCTGTTTCTACTACACCAAGCACACCTGATGAAGCTATTGCAAGACCTGTAATTGTACATACAAGAATGGTATCTATAAAAGTACCACACATACTTATATAGCCCTGACGAATGTGGCTGTCTGTAGTAGCTGCAGCGGCTGTAATAGCGGCTGAACCCATACCAGCCTCATTACTGAACACACCTCTACCAACACCATAACGCATAGAATTTAAAATAGTTGCTGTTATTGTACCTGCTACACCACCTGCAACCGACTTGCCTGTAAAAGCCATTGAAAAGATATTCACTATACCCTGTGGAACACCCTGAATATTACCAAAGATAACTATAAGTCCTGCCAATATATAGAATATAGCCATTGCAGGAACTAAAACAGATGAAACCTTAGAAATAATCTGAATACCACCTATTACAATAGCCAGTGAACACAACATAAGTATAATACCTGTTACCCATGTAGGTACATTAAAGGTAGTATTTACAGCTGCAGAAATCGAGTTAGCCTGTGTCATATTACCAATACCAAACGAAGCAAGCAATGCAAATATCGCAAACAAGCCAGCTAAAAGCTTACCAGGGAGCTTGTCATTAAATGCGGCTCTTATTGAATACATAGGGCCACCAAGCATTTCACCCTTTTCGTTTTTTACACGGTATTCTGTGGCAAGGGCACATTCAGCAAATTTTGTTGTAATGCCAAACGCCGCTGAAATCCACATCCACACTAACGCACCAGGTCCACCTGCTACCATAGCCGTAGCAACACCAACTATATTGCCTGTTCCTATTGTAGATGCCAACGCAGTCATAAGTGCAGAAAATGGAGAGATATCACCTGAGCCATCTGTACCCTTTTGACGTGATTCCTTGCTGAATAGCCTTTTCAAAAATGGGAAAAGATTTCGCCAAGGTAAAAAATTAAATCTAAATGTCAGAAAAATACCCGTACCTACCAATAAAATAAGAGTACCCGGACCCCACGTTATACTGCCTATTTTATCTAGTACTGCTTGTAAAGTTTCCATTTTTTCACCCCTAAAAATTAATAGGGAGGCACACTACGTGTACCTCCCTGTACATCATATTAATTATATAGCATTTGTCACTCAAATTCAACAAATCACCATATAGATTTTGTGTATTACAAAAAATTAGTGACATTTCAACAGATAATAGCTCCAATTTTTTACATTGGAACATACCTTATCAATTAATATGTAACACTTAGATTAGGATATTCATCAAGTGGATTATATTTTACACCGCCATAAAGAGTTTCAAAGTGCAAATGTGCACCTGTTGAATAGCCTGTTGAACCTACAAAGCCAAGTAATTGACCCGCCTCTACATAATCGCCATAGCCTACTGTAATAGAGCTCATATGTGCATATATAGTAGAATAACCATCACCGTGGTCTATTCTTACCCAGTTTCCGTAGCCACCACCACAGCCACAGCTTGAATCCTTACCCCAGTTATGTACACAATCATTCTGAGCTACATCTACTATACCCGAATGAGCTGCAACTACATTTGCACCATCAACACCTGCACTTGCTATATCCAATGCACCGTGGTTAGAGCTACCTCTATCTTCATCCCATAACGAAGTTAAATGATAAAAACCTGGTACAGGCCATGTGTAACCTGCTATTGGGGTAATTGAACCACCTATATCATTATCACCATCATTGCCACCTGAATTTTCTTCACTTACAGGTGGTTGTATTGGAGGCTGTGTTGGCGTTGGTACAGGCTTAGGCTTAACTATAACTGTTGAACCTTGATTGCCTGAATTTGAATTATTTGAGCTTGTACTATTTGAACTTGAATTGCCTTTGTTCGGCTTGTTAGGTTTTTTATTATTATTCTGTGTAGCCTGCTCTGTTTTTTGCTGTGTGTTATTATTGCTATTCTGCAATTTATCATAATAACTGATTATGCTACCATCATACGCATAAGCTGAATCATCAGACGGTAAAGCGTTTAAAGCACCCTCAGCATACAAAAAGCTTAATCTATCTTGGTTTGATTTCAACAAACTTTGAAAGTCATTTCGCTTACTTTCAAGAGTTTTCTGCTGTTTGTCAAGAGTAGTAAGGTTACTATCTAAAACCTTCTTAGCCTTTGTATTTGTTGTTACCTGCTGTGTTAAATCACCTATGAGCTTACTGTCGTTTTCAGCTATAATTGACATATATTCAATCTTGTTCATTAAATCTTCAAGACTGTTGGCATCTAAAAGAATTTCTAAATTACTTGCACTGCCTGACAGATACATATTAAGCAATCTTTCTTTAAGAGCCTTTTTGTTACCGTCAATTTGTTTATTTAAGTTGTTTATTAAAACATCTGAGTCATCAATTTGCTGTTGTAGCTGTGCTATTTCAAGTCTTGTATTTTCAATTTCTGTATTAAGCTGGGTTATCTCTGCTGTAAGAGTTTTGTTCTCCTCTTCTTTTTCTGCTATTTCATCTAAATTATCTGTAGCTGAAAACGAAACAGTCTGCATACAAATAAGCGAAGCAGCAATTACAGCTAAAAATCCCTTTTTCATCTTTTACTTTCACCACCATAAAATTTAAAACTAAACAGTATTACCAACCAAGCAGTTCGTTACCCTCTAGCTTTAAATACTTTCTTATTGATATGCTTGCACCCATAGCACCAAGTAATGCACCTGCAGTTACCATACCTGCAAAAACATATAATACAACTGAATTAAAGCTAATCATTTCAAGAGCAATATTTTTTGTTTGTACTGTGCTTAAAATACCCTCGTAAACAAACTTCATCAATATAGAGCTTATTATACCAGAAATAATTCCAATAACCAAGCCCTCAACAACAAAAGGAACTCTAACAAATGCATCTGTAGCACCTACAGACTTCATTATACTTATTTCAAAGCGTCTTGAATGCATTGTTGTTTTTATAGCATTAGAAATGATAAACATCGAAATCATTCCCAAAACAAACACAACCCAAAAGCCAAGTGTAGCCACTATATTGCTTATTTCTGTAAGTGTATTCGCTATGCCTCTTCGGTCACTTACTTTCATTACACCATCAATATCCGATATAGATTTTACGGTTGTATCATACTTAGACAAATCTTTTATTGTTATTTTATATGCATCAGGCAAAGGGTTTTCCTTTCCTTTAAATTCCTCTTTAAGATTTCCAAGCTGTTTGTCAAACTCTTTAATTCCCTCTTCTTTTGAATAAAATGAAATCTTCGAGATATTACCAACATTTTCAATCTTCTTGCCTATTTGTTTAACCTCTTTATCTGGTGTTTTAAGCTCAATATATACTGTAACAACATTTTCACTGCCTATTTTATCAACTATAGCCTGTAAATTCTGACAAAACAGAACAGCTACACCAGTGATTAAAAGACAGGAAACTAATATTCCGATTGAGGCAATAGACATACCACGATTGTTCCAGGTATTTTTAACACCCTCATTAACTAAATATCCAAATCCTTTCATATGAAAACTCCTCTGTTATAAATCATTTTCGACACTGCCTTCAGGAGGATTTTCTATCTGCTCTGATTTTATCTCCTGAATTAAGTCATCATATTTATTAGCATCAAGTTCAGGAGTTATCTCCTTAGCATTTTCTTCATCTTCAATTTTATTTTCGGCTTCTGTTACATCTTCAGCTTTTTCTTGCCCTGCTATCTCATTATCTGTTGCTTTTTCTTCAACCCCTGTTTCCTTGTCATCAGAATTATTTTCTGCAACAGCATCTTCTGACACATTATCTGCTTTTTCACTTACACCACTGTCAAAAATCACTTTGCCTTTTTCTATTTCCATTATTCTTCCACCAAAACGATTAACAAGCTCTTTATCGTGTGTAACAACAATAACAGTTGTACCAAACTTGTTAATCTTTTTAAGGATTTTCATAATTTCCAAAGACATCTCAGTATCTACATTAGCTGTAGGCTCGTCTGCAATAAGAATTTTAGGTTTATTGGCTATTGCCCTTGCCAAGCTTACTCTTTGCTGTTCACCACCAGAAAGCTGACTCGGTCTTACAAACATCTTATGTTCAAGTCCAACTACTTTAAGAATCTGTGTTACACGCTCTTTTATTTCTGATGTACTTGCACCTATTACACGCATAGCAAAGGCAACATTATCAAAGACATTCATCTTTTCAATAAGTCTGAAATCCTGATAAACCATACCCATTTTTCTTCTAAGATATGGCACCTGTCTTCTTTTTAGCTTATTTATAGTCTGGTCATCTATAATAATATCTCCCTTTGTAGGCACCTGCTCACGCATAATAAGCTTAAGCAATGTACTTTTACCTGCACCAGACTGACCAACAATAAAAACAAATTCACCATCATCAATATCAAAGCTAATGCCTTTTATTGCGTGAGTATCGCTATCTTCATAGGTTTTTGACACATTGATAAATTTTATCATCTGTCAAACCTCCTTATAAATAATCATAAAACCTCAGTTTACTAAAAATCGCCGAGTAACATAATGTTAGTTACACCGGCGATTATTACTTTTTATATTCTTACATTAATACTTTGTAGGTGTTGAAGCTAGGTATTTTTTAACCATTAATGCTACTTTAAATACAATAGCATCCTCAAACTCTCTTAAATCTAAGCCTGTTAGCTTCTTAATTTTTTCAAGTCTGTATACCAAAGTATTTCTATGAACAAACAGCTTTCTTGATGTTTCAGAAACGTTTAGACTGTTCTCGAAAAATTTCTGAATAGTAAATAGAGTTTCCTGATCTAAAGATTCTATTGAACTCTTCTTGAATACCTCTTTCAAGAACATCTCACACAAAGTTGTAGGTAGCTGATAGATAAGTCTTGCAATACCAAGATTATCATAATTGATAACAGAACGCTCTGTATCGAACACCTTACCAACCTCAAGTGCAACCTGTGCCTCTTTAAATGAACGTGCAAGATCCTTTATGCCTGTTACAACAGTACCAATACCTACTGTACAATGAGTATAGAACTCACTTGAAAGTGTATCTACAATTGAACTTGCAAGCTTTTCAAGGTCTTTTGAATCAATACCTGAGCGAATTTCTTTTACAAGTGCTATATCTGTTTCATTAATGCTTATTACAAAATCCTTAGATTTATCTGGGAAGAAATTCTGCACTACATCATATGCAGAAATATCTGTCTTAGAGGTAATCTTAATAAGCATACAAACTCTTGTAACCTCTGAATTAAATCTAAGCTCTCTTGCCTTTAAGTAGATATCACCAGGTAAAATATTATCAAGTATAACATTCTTTATAAAATTAGCTCTGTCATATTTTTCATCATAATACTGTTTAATACTGCTTAAAGAAACAGCCAATAGTTGTGAGTACTTCTGAGCAATATCATCATTACCCTCTATAAATACGGCGTACTCTCCATTATTTCCGTTTCCAAATGATTTAAAGGTTTGCCCATTAATCACAAAAGGAGCTGTTGAACCAAGTGTTTCTACAGTAACACTTTCAATAACCTCACCAATTCTACCAAGCTCACTACAAGCAATTACTACTGATGTATCATCGATTACACCAATAGATCTGTCAATTGCATCTTTCATCTGATGGATTACACCTTGAAATAATCTATTAGACATATCAAAATACCTCTCAATTTCTTTTTATTTGTTAAAATTTTACAGTTATTAAATTTCTATCCTATTGCGTAAATTATTTACAAAAAAAGTCTCACTAACTAATGTATAATTTATCTTATATCCATTTTACACAAAAAACTAAAAAAATGCAACACTTTTAACAATAAAAAAGAGGTAAGACGAAAATTTATTTTTGTTTTACTCATTTCAAACCAGCAATTTATTCTTACGGATTAACTTATGATACCAATACACCTAATATCTGTAGTTTAATTTGACTAAATCGAGTAGGAGGCTACCCATTAGTTGAGTAGCCGACCTCTCACACCACCGTGCGTACGGTTCCGTACACGGCGGTTCAATAACTTGAGTGCAGTACCTTGTATCTTTGGAATATATCGTCA
>JAXJQK010000229.1:0-7978 GCA_036311185.1 Acutalibacteraceae bacterium
GGATATTATTTCAGACAGACCTCCAGCTCAGTTTATTCAAATGGTTCTGGCTGTGGTAATGAAACAGCCTCTGATAAACAGATGTACAGAAAATATATGATAGATTCTGTACTTTATTGGGCAAAGGAATATCACATAGACGGATTCCGTTTTGACCTTATGGGTATTCACGATATAACAACAATGAATGAAATCCGTAATAAGCTCGACAACCTTTATTCAGACGGTTCAGGACAAAAAATACTTATGTATGGTGAACCATGGACAGGTGGCACTGTTGCAATCAGCGATGGTTGCTCACAGGCAAAGGCTTCTGCATTAAATGCAAGAGTAGGTATGTTCTGTGACTCATACCGTGACGCTATAAAGGGTGGCACAAATGACGCTTCAACAGGCTTTGTACAGGGCAACAACGATAAAACCTATTCAGTTGTACAGGGTGTACAGGGTAAAGGCTTTAATGCGAAAGCACCATCACAAACAATTGCATATGCTGATGCTCACGATAACCTTATTCTTTGGGATAAGATTGTAATGAGTAACGACAGCGAAGACTGGGATTCAACCTCACTTTCATTTACAGGACAAATGAAAGAAGCACTTGGACTTGTAATGACATCACAGGGTATACCATTTATCACAGCTGGTACAGAATTTTGCAGAACAAAATTTGGTGATCACAATAGCTACAAATCACCAGATTCTATAAACGCAATTGACTGGTCAAGAGTTGAAAAATATGCAGATGTTTCAGATTATTTCAAGGGTCTTATGAAGATAAGACAGAATTATTCACCTCTAAAAGGTTCAAACTTCTCAACACCTACCTTCCAGTCAGATTATGGCTATGTAGTTGCATATACATATTCAAACTATACACCGGGCGAATGGGGTAAAATGTGTGTGCTTGTAAACAGTGGCACACAATCCTACACTATCAATCTAGGTAGCTCAGGCTGGACAGTTGTTGCAAACACACAAAAGGCTGGTCTTGAAAAGCTTGGTGCAATTACAGGAAACACATATTCAATTCCTGCAAAAAGCACAGCTATTCTTGTTGAAACATCAACCTTCAACAACCTAAAAAATGCAGAGCCAACTTATGGCACACTTACAGTAAACCACGTTGATTCAAATGGCAATCTTTTAAAGACAGCAACATCTACATACAAAACAGGCTCAACATACCGTGCAATACCTGATTCAGATATTCTTTTTGACTACAACCTAACAGACACAACAGGCACAACATCAGGTACAGTTGAAGAGGGTAAAAATTATACAGTAACATATACATATACCTCAACAGGTATTGAGTCTGGTTATTTAAAGGTAAATTATCTTGATTCTGAGGGCAATAAGCTAAAAGAGTCTATTTCAAATCGCTTAAGAGCTGGCGACAGCTACGCAGTTAACCCTGAAACAATTCAAGGCTATCAGCTTGATACAAGTGCATATCCTGCAAATTCACACGGTACATTTAGCGGTAACGATACAGAAATAAACTATTATTACAAAGAATTTGATAACACAACAACTACTGTTCATTATTACAACAAAAATGGTTGGGCAGATGTACGTTGCTATGCATACACAGATTCAGGCGAGCTTCCTAACGGTACATGGGATACAGCAAAGCTTATGACAAGCGAGGGTAGTGGCTGGTACACCTGTGAAGTTCCTACATCTGCCTGCTATGTAATGTTCCACCCTACAACAGGCACTGCACAGGAGCCTGGACAGGGTGCTAGTGGTTATTATGTAGCAGATGAGGTTTGGATTCAAAATCAGCAGGTTACCTTTAATGGTAAGGTAATTACAAGCCATATTGATATAGCTACAGGCAAGAAGATTGCAGATGATGTTGTTACAGAAGCAACTAAGATAACAAATAACGACACATATAAAACATCATCAATTGAGGGTAAGAATGTAATTGCTCCTGCTAATGCAACAGGTAATTATTCTGCTGGTGTTGTAAATGTTGTATATTTATACGAGGCTAGCGAAACACCAACTGAACCAACAGAGATACCAACACCAACTGGACCAACTGAACGACCAACCTACCCTGTAACAGTAATGGTTATGGTTGGTGATGCTAACAACGATAATATTATCTCTATAATAGATGTTATAACAATACAGAAAATGATAATCTCTAACGACACTCCAACAGTTGTAAAAAAAGCAATTATGGATGTAAACGATGATGGAGAAATTTCTGTAACAGATGTAATTTATGTTATGCGACATATCACCGGTGATTCTAACTGTGCAAACGTAGGCGAACAAAAAAGAGTTGACACAACTATGCCTGCTGTATAAATAAAATAAACTAAACAAAAGCAAAAACAGGCAATGGCGAATAAGCTATTGCCTGTTTTTAAATAAATTTATTATGTTACGTGTAATTTTAAACGTTTTATTAAGTTTATTGCAATTTATTACATACTTTGGTAAAATGATACGTAATTCATACATCGTTTAGTGTATGAGTTAGTCTTAATAAGGAGTGAACAATATAGTGTTTAAACTAAAAAAAGATAAACCCAAAACATTAAAAAAGAAGCTCATTTATCAATACCTATATATGCTTTTAACCATAGTAATTTTAGAAATTTCATTACCTTTGTTATTTAAATTTATGATGGGCGATAATACCGGAATAGATGGTATTGGTCAAGCATTGGTAGTTGGAGCTATATTAAACATTTTAAAGTATATTGTTACAATTATAGTTTTTATAGTTAATCCAATTAGAATTTTAATTTCTTATAAAAATTATTTCAAAGAAATTCTTCCTAAACCCCAAAAAGCTAAATACATAATTTTAACTATGCTTCCTATCTTGATTTCATTATTAATTCTGTTTTCAGGGGTTATATTGAGTTATATGTATCATATAAAATACGAAACAGGTAAAAACGCATATACAGTAAACTCTGATGAATATAAAACACCAAAGGATTTTGAAAGAGAGTTGGATAAGAGAGGTTTTGTTTATAATTCAAAGCCTGTTTTATCAAGATTAAATTCAAAATATACAGGTATTACCGAAGAATTTTCTAAGTACTATTATGAAGAAGCATCAGTAATGCCACTATTTACTCAAATGGATTATTTTTCTGATTCGAAGGATTATAACGATATAATCACCTTTGATTCTGATACAAAAGCTCCTGCGTATATTTATAACACAATTTTATATTTATATGACCAAAACGAGAATTTACAATATGCTCCTGTAAGCCGTTATGACGCTCATGATTATATAACTAGTAAATCCTATCCATTTTATCAAGATTATTATATTGAGTGTAAAATATTATATGTAGATGACGATATTTATGCTATTATAGGTGTTGGTCAAAGCTACGATATACAAAAATATTTTGATGACCACAAGACAGATGATAGTAGTTTTTATAGAGAAACTTATCCATACTATATGATTTTATCAGAAAAAGATAATATAACTACTTTTTTTGAGGATAAATATTATCCAGATGGAGCAATAATAAATCAGGGCGATAGTTTTGAAATGTCACCAAATACTAACGAACGCCCATCGTCTGAGCTTTATTCAGTAAGAAAGGTTGATGAATTAAATATTCAAACACTTAATGCTGTTGCTAAAGAATTGCAGGAGGGTATTTTAAAAGACTCTATAGAATATCATTTTGATACAAGTAAAATCAAATAATTAAAACAGACCGACCAAATTTGATTTTTGGTCGGTCTTATGTTATTATGAGGATAATCCCAAATCTATCTTTATATTGCATAGAGGTATTTTATGAAAATTAATAATATACGCAGGCTTAATTCTGACGAGCTTTGTTTACTTCACAAGGAATGTATAAGAAGAGATTTCCCCAAAAATGAAGTAAGACCATATAGTATGATTAAAAGATTAGAAAAAAACAATCTATATGTTGCGTATGGTGCTTACTGTAATAATGAGCTTGTAGCGTATGCAACATTCTTTAATCTGGCAGAAAACCCTGTTGTTTTGCTTGATTATTTAGCTGTACAGCCACCATACCGTGGTAAAGGTATTGGCAGTAGCTTTTTTGTTGAATTTAATGATATTGTAAAATCTGAATTTCCACATTCAAAGGTAATAGCCATAGAATGTGAAAACCCACAGTATGCAACAGACGTTAATGATAAAGCAACACGAGAAAAAAGAATAGATTTCTATATACGTAACGGTGCATTTTTAACTGAAAGTAAGCTTTGTGCCTTTGGTGTAAATTACAATCTGCTGGCAGTATATCTTAACTCTGATAAGCCAAAGATAAATTTGGGTAAAAGTATTTATGAATTATATCTGTATGGTTTTAAAAAGCCATTAAAAGGATTTGCAAAGAAACATTTAAAATATTTTGATGCTCAATGAGCTGATAGTATAAATTTTATTTAGGAGGATTTTTAAAATGATAAAACACACAGTATGCTTTAAGCTAAATGACAAAAGTGAAGAAATGCTAAATAAAACAGTAGAGGTGCTTCGTTCTATGGAGGGTAACGTACCAATGCTTAAAGGAATTGAGGTAGGTAAAGACTTTTTAGGCTCTGCTCGTTCTTATGATATTATTCTTACTGTAACACTTGATGACGCACAGGCTTTAGAGGCTTACCAGCAGGACGAATATCACTGCAACGTAGTAAAAAAGCATATGCACAGCGTAATGGAAGCAAGCATTGCTGTAGATTACGAAATATAACATAAACTCTATATAAGCAAACCACCCGATTTACTACATTTTCTGTAATAAATCGGGTGATTTCAATTTTAAAGGAGTCTATATACTTAACCCTTATACTCTTTTACCTCTATGCTGTCTATTTTAACATCTTTCTTTGGCTTATCGTTGTCATCTACTTCTACAGCTGCAATTTTATCAACGATATCCATACCGTCATAAACCTGTGCAAATACAGTGTGTCCCTTGTCAACTGCGTTGAATGCACCGTCAAGTGATGGATTTCCTCCGTTTTCTTCATAAAGCTTTTTCACATCATCATTAAGCAAATCTGTATCAAGTGCAAAAGAACCATACTGCTGTACATACATCTCATAGCTTGGTGTATTATAATACTGGCATAGACCTGGATAGATAAAATCCCACTGCTGTTCAAATGTAGTCCAGCCACCATTTGCTGAAAACGCATCTTTATCAGCCTGATTTATAAAGAACTGACTTCCGTTAGTATCTTGACCTGAGTTAGCCATAGAAACAGAACCTCTTATATTAAACAAATGGTCGCTAAATTCATCCTCGAAAGATTCACCGTAGATACTCTCTCCACCTGTACCATTACCATTAGGGTCACCACCCTGAATCATAAAGTCATTAATTACTCTGTGGAAAGTAAGTCCGTCATAATAACCGTCCTTAGCGTGTGTTAAGAAGTTTTCTACTGTCTTTGGAGCAGCCTCTGGGAAAAATCTTAGAGAAATATCGCCCATAGAAGTATGCATAATAGCAACCTCTTCGCCCTCTTTTGGCATATCAAGCTGGTAGCCAACCTTATGCTCAGTATCCTTATATACCTTTGCGTCTTTTTTAGTTGTCTTTTCTATATCAATAGGTGGATAGCTTGCTGCTTCTGTTGGTTGCTGTGTTGACTCTGTTGCATCAGCTTTGCCATCTTCCTCACCACAGCCTGTTGTACCTACTGCTACAGCACCTACAACCAGCATACTTATAGCTATCATTAAAATTCTTTTTATTTTACTGATTTTCATTTTAATATCCTCTTTTCAAATAATATACACTAATTTTATTATAAAACCCCTCGTATTGCAATATGCTTAATAAATTTTATAGATTAATAATTTATGAATAAGAATAGGGTGTATCAAATTTTTGATACACCCTATAATATTATGATTTATTTGAATAAAACGTAACTGTAATTACTGTGCCTTTGTCAATCTCACTTTCAACAGCAATTTCGGCATTATGTAGCTCTGCTATATGCTTTACAATTGCAAGACCCAAGCCTGTACCACCTGTTTCTTTTGAACGGCTTTTGTCTACTCTGTAAAAACGCTCAAATATTCTGCCTTGGTGTTTCTTGTCTATACCTATACCTGTATCCCTTACCTGTAAAACAGCATTGTTATTTATTCGTGTAAGCTTTACATATACATTACCATTTGTTTTATTATATCTTACAGCATTGTCGCATAGGTTAAATACAAGCTCATACAGCTGTGTTTCATTGCCTGTACAGGTTACATCATCAAGCTCTGTATGAATAGAGATATTATTTTTCTTTGCTGACATTTCAAGCAATTCTACACTCTCTATTACCATATCTTTAAGATTTACCTTTTTTACACCCTCAATTTGATAAGCCTTATCGTCCATTTTAGACAGCTTCATTATATCGCTGATAAGAGAAATAAGTCTGCCAGCTTCTTTATGTATCCTGCCTGCAAATCTCTGTATATCATCTGTTTTGCTTACCATACCATTTTCAATCATTTCAGCATAGCCCGAAATTGATGTAAGTGGGGTTTTAAGCTCGTGTGTTACGTTTGCTGTAAATTCTTGCCTTAGCTTTTCTGTTTTTCTCTGTGCTGTTATGTCTAAAAGCAAGCATATAATACCTACAAGCTCTCCGCTTGAAAATACAGGGTTTACATAAAGCTTTATTGTTTTTTTATTAAGCTTAATCTCGTCCGAACAGCTTTCTCCCTTTGAGGCTTTGTTTACTGCATCAATCAGCTTATCATTGTCATATACCTCAAGTATATTTTTACCCTCGCTTTGAGGAATAACAGGCTTTAAAATCTTTTTAGCACTTTCATTTTCAATAAGAATAATCTTATCAACGTCAAGCATAATAAAGCCCTCTCTCATATTTGAGATAAGCGTTTTTGTCTTATCCTGTTCTTCCTGTAGGTTGTCTATATGATGTCTGATTTTTCTTTGCTGTGCTGTTATAGTATCTGCAAACGGACGAAGCTCCTCATATATAGGCTCTTTATTTTTACCGTCCATATTTTTAAACGGTGCAAGTATTTTCTTCGCAAAGCTGTTTGAGATAAAAAGACTTGCCAAAAGAATATATACAGCCAAAAGCACAATTATTATAATCATTGCATAATAAAGATGAAAAATACTTTTCACCTCTTTTGCTATTCTTAGAACATTACCGTTATCCATTTTTACAGCATAGTAATAGGTCATTCTCTGCTCTGTTTTTGAATATCTTGGTCCTGAACCTATGCCTTTTTTTATAGCCTGCTTTATTTCAGGGCGGGTTAGATGATTTTCCATTTTATTTTCATCAAGATTATTATTACTTTCAAAAATTATAGAACCATCATCATCAATAAGTGTTACTCTATAATCATTAATCAGTATTGGGTCTACATATTCATCTTCACTCTCACTCAAATAATCAAGTAAAACATCTCCATAAGCAGATAAATCACTATAAGCCTGTTCTGAAAAAGCAAACCAAGTAGCTACACAACAGCATATAACAGTAAGAATTATAGATATACCCGAAACTGCAACAAGCATTTTTGTTAAAGTTGTTCTCAGCTTCAATTTATTCTCCTACCTTATAACCAACGTGGCGAACTGTTTTTATTATAGAACCACTTTCGCCCAGCTTTTGTCTTAATGTTTTTATGTGGGCATCTACTGTTCGGCTTTCTCCACCAAAATCATAGCCCCATACCTTTTCAAGTAGCTTTTCTCTTGTAAGAACTATATCCTTATTAACAATAAGATATTTAAGCAATTCATACTCCTTATATGTAAGCACACAAGGCTTTCCGTTTACACTTACAGTATGCTTAAAGTCATCTACCTTTATATTTTCATACTCCAATATAGTAGCACTTTCTTTACGTTCACAGCGTCTAAGCAAAGCCTTTACTCTTGATACAAGCTCCATAACACCAAATGGCTTTGATATGTAATCATCTGCACCCATATCAAGCCCC
>JAXJQK010000230.1:0-1282 GCA_036311185.1 Acutalibacteraceae bacterium
CTGTACACTTGGCCCTGTAAGCGACCAGCAGATTTTAGACGGTATTGATGACGAAGAAACAAAGAGATATATGCACCATTACAATTTCCCATCTTATTCAGTAGGTGAAACAAGACCAAGCAGAGGTCCTGGTAGAAGAGAAATTGGTCACGGTGCTTTGGCTGAAAGAGCTTTAGTTCCTGTAATTCCACCAGTAGAGGAGTTCCCATACGCATTAAGACTTGTATCAGAGGTAGTTTCATCAAACGGTTCTACTTCACAGGGTTCAATTTGTGGTTCAACACTTGCACTTATGGACGCTGGTGTACCTATTAAAGAGCCTGTAGCAGGTATTTCTTGTGGTCTTATTACAGAGGGCGACCGTTGGATGACAATGGTTGATATTCAAGGTCTTGAGGACTTCTTTGGCGATATGGACTTTAAGGTAGCTGGTACACACGACGGTATTACAGCTATTCAGATGGACCTTAAAATTTCAGGCTTAACACCAGAAATGGTAAAAGAGGCTCTTGCTAAGACTCATAAGGCAAGAAATTATATTCTTGACGAGGTTATGCTAAAGGCTATTCCACAGCCAAGAGAAGAGCTATCTAAGTATGCTCCAAAAATGCTTACAACTCTTGTTCCAGTTGATAAAATCAGCGAGATTATTGGTAAGAGTGGTAAGGTAATTAAAGAAATTCAGGCTGAGTGCGAGGTTAAAATTGACATCAGCGAAGAGGGTAATGTATTTATCAGTGGTATTGATATGGACAACTGTAAGCGTGCATTAACTATCGTTGAAACAATCGCAAGAGACCCAGAGCCAGGCTCAATTTATAAGGGTAAGGTTACAAGACTAATGGACTTTGGTGCTTTTGTTGAGATTGCACCAGGTAAAGAGGGCTTGTGCCACATTTCTCAGCTTGATGTAAAGCGTACAGACAAGGTTGAGGATGTTGTAACAGTTGGAGATGTTATCATCGTAAAGGTTCTTGAGATTGACGACAAGGGCAGACTAAATCTTTCAAGAAGAGAGGCTCTTATCGAGGTTGAGGGCTTAACACCAGAAAACAACCCACAGCCATCTCGCCCAAGAAACAACAGACACAACGGCAGAAGAGATAAGTAATAAATATAACGTTAAAAGCTACATGGTTACAAAACTGTGTAGCTTTTTTAGTGTTTGCCCAGAATGGGCAGTAACTCGGTGGTGAAAGTCCACTACAGGCTTGGCAGTAGGAACTGTTAGCTGAGGGCAAGTGCGTCCACCGTGAGGTGGAGTATGAAGTAAGCCTAAGGC
>JAXJQK010000231.1:0-6687 GCA_036311185.1 Acutalibacteraceae bacterium
CTTAGGCTTACTTCATACTCCACCTCACGGTGGACGCACTTGCCCTCAGCTAACAGTTCCTACTGCCAAGCCTGTAGTGGACTTTCACCACCGAGTTACTGCCCATTCTGGGCAAACATAAAAAATCAGCAGAAGTAATCAAAATTACTTTTGCTGATTTTTTTGACATGCAATATTCAGATATTTGCTCTGACCAAGCGAGATAAGTATTTATATATTATTATATTGTTTTTTGTGAAGGCTCTACATTATACAATATAGCTTGTTTTTTGATAGGTGGTGTGATAAGCACTTTTTTAATCACCCCTGCTTTTTACCGGTTAGATAATATACCGCCAACGCAGTACGATGTGATAGATTTTCCTTTGCCAGAATAGAAGTAATATAATTTTTCACTGTACCTTCTGAAATAAAAAGCTTATTTGCAATCTCTTTATTAGACAATCCATCAGCAACAGCCTTAATGATATCCATTTCACGAGCAGTATATCCTTCTTCACGAAAACCATTTGCTTTAATATCTGTATTTTTTGCTAGATTTTTCAGTATAGTGTCTTCCATTACACCGGTGCCATTATATACAGATTTTATCATATGCTTTAGGTGCTCTGGTGTATGATTCTTAATCAGATAGCCCTTAGCACCATTTTTAAGAGCATTCTGCACCAACTCATCATCATCAAAGGTGGTAAGAATTAAAACCTTACCCAGATTATTTTCTACAATATACTTTGTAGCTTCAATGCCATCCATTTCTGGCATTTGTATATCCATCAGAAAAATATCCGGTGCATTTTCCTTTGCTATTTCAATTGCCTCTTTACCATTTCTTGCACAGCCGATAACATCAAAGTCCTCATCCACCTGCAATATAATTCTCATTCCATCTCTTACAAAGTCACTATCATCTGCAATAATTACCTTTATCTTATCCATACAATTACACCTTTCTATATTGGCAACAGCATATTGATCGTAAAGCCTGCTTCGGTTTCAAAATCTAAAATACCATTAATTTCTCTAATTCTCTTTCTCATTCCAGAAATTCCCATTCCGTCAATGATTTCGTTACAACCAATACCATTGTCAGATATGCTACAACGTATCATTTTATTCAATACACGTATGCTGATTTTAATTTTGCTACATTTTGAATATTTCATAGAATTAGATACTGCTTCATAGGCGTTATCCAAAATCACTTCCAAGTGTTTTTCTGGAATATCCTTTAATTCGCCTTCTGTTATTAGTTCAGTTTCAACGCCCTTTACTCTACATTCCTCGCATAGCTTTTCTAGCTGTAATATAGCTAGCTTGTATTTTTCAGGACGTTTTTTTCTTAGAATAAGACGAATCTCATCCATTCCACTACGTAGCTGGTCAATTACGGCTTGAATCATTTTTTTAGATGTTTCTGGTTCTTTTTCCATCAATAGCTTAACTGCCTCTAATTGATATACCGAGCCATTGATATTATGCCCCAATTTATCGTGTAGGGTTTGTGATAGCTCTGCTCTTTCTTCTAACATCTGATTTTCTGCCATTAAAAGGCTTTTTCGCACCTCTTCCTGCATTTTAAGCTCTGTACGGTTTATGTCATGCTTTAGTCTTTGCTCTGTAATTGTATCCTCCTTTGTTTGCTTGTGATAAGGCTCAACTACAAAATCATGCTGAAAATAAATAAATCCTACTAAAGCAGCAATTACAAACTGTGCTGAAGCACCTATATCGCTAGGTATAAAGGCAATACCTACTGGAAGTATATACCAAGGCATAGAGGGTTTAAAATGTGTCAGAGCTTCATAGCACAGATATACACCTAACAGTATAAAGCTTTTTCCTAGCGAAAACAACATAATAAACCATATAATTCCTGCTATTACCAACAATATAATCTGATACCGTTGCTCTACTAGTTCTTTTCCTGCTACTACTCCTATAAATAACGCAAGAAGCAGGAGCACCTTTACAGATGCCCCTGTCAATATGGACTGGGATAATATGATATATACCTCTAATACCAGTAATAATGCAATTCTAAGCAGGACAAAGTAGTGATTTCTAAATCGCTCTTCCATATGAAAGTCCTTTCTATTCGTGTCTTTTGATTTTAAGCCCTACGCTACCTACGCTAATAATAGCAATTAGGTAAGCCACTGTTACACATAATACCATAGAATAGGCACTTTTGTCACCTATTAATAATAATTCTGATGCATCCATAAACCATCTTTGTGGCATAAGATATGAAAGAGTCTTTAACGCCTTTGTTGTATCATCTAATGGGAAGTATAAACCTGCTAATAGTGCTGAGATACTCCAGATAGCAAATGCTGCATAATTGGAGCTCATAACATCACCTAAAAGCACTCCAAGTAAAAAGCTTAATGTACTGAATATCAATCCAAGTAAAAAGATTATCAAAAGGAAGCTTATAATACTCATTCCTACATCTAGCCCCGGAATAAATATTAAGCAAATTGCAAGAATAAAGGTCTGTATCAAGCTAATTACAAATGCTACCACAAATTTTGATATAAAATAATCTCTACTACTTAGCTTGGTTAATAGCACTCGTGTGAATACCTTATTATTCTGTTCTTGAATTACGGAATGTGCTACACATACTCCACAGAACAAAAAGCCCAATGTAATAATTGCAAAGGCATAGCCGATTTGTGTTTTTTGGTTTATCTGTTTTTCTGTCAGCTCCATCGCTTCTTTACCTGCAAAATTAACGGTTTCCTTTTCTGGTAGCTTGTCCTCAATTTGTGTAAGTGTTTCCAGCATTAAAGCTACATCATCGCCTGTAATATTTTGAACCTGTTTTATTCTGCCGATTAAATCTGTAAGCTCGATTACAAAAATTTCCTGTCGTTCATCCTCTGATACCTCATATAGCTTTAATCCTTGTTCCAAATTTCCGGCTAATACAGCCTCATCAAATTCTTCTTTAAGATAAAGTAGCATTCCAGCTCTGTCATTGAATGCATCATTTTGAGTAGCCTCGGCTATTTCCTCCTCTGTTAATCCACTAACATCAGCACGACAAACCGAGAACATACCTGTTTCTGCCATTTGACCTAATACATATTCAGACAATTCAGAATTTGAAGCGTCATATACCTTTATAATACATGCCGATGTATCACCCACATATACAGCCTTTTCTGTATGGCTTTTTAAATCCAGAACAAGACCTTTATTTGAATTGTCAGTATAGACTGTATGATCCATTTTTATGCCTAAAATTACTGTTGATAATATTGGAGTCACTATTAAGAAAAACAAAAAGCCTTTGTTTCGTAATAATAATTTAAGACTTGTTTTTATTAATGCAATCATACTTTACCTCTCTTTCTGATATATCCTGCAAATATAGCTATTAATGAGAAAACTACGGTAATTGCTAAGGAATATATAATTGTACTTGCCACATAGCTACTCTCACCCATACAAGAAAGCTCTACCAATGCACGGTTACCATGGTAAATAGGTGACAGCTGTTTGAGTAAATCTGGTGTACTAGAAAACATATAGGTTTCAAAGCTACCACCAAAGAAGCCCAAAAACCACACAATTGTAAATTGCAAAATAATGGTAATTGCTAAATTGTCTGAAATATTATAAAGCATCATAGCCAAAGCTGAGCCTGCTACTATCATCAGAAAAACAATAAACGCAGAGAGAAGTGGTTTTCCCCAGCTTATATCATAAAGTAGCACTGTAATAATTGTAGATATTGCCATTCCACCTGTTATGGTTAATACAATAGGAATAAATTTACCAAAGAAATTTTGTATCTCTGATATATTAGAAACCTGAAATCTTCGTGTAATTCTATACTTCTTTTCATTACTAAGAACACCAGTAGCACATATCATTCCACACCAGCAAAAATATACAATATAAACTATTCCATAATAATCTACTGAATCAATTGCAGGCATATATTCTAATTTCTCCACTGGTAGTGCTATTTTTGTTTTTTCCTGTACCTGTAACGAAGCATTTACACCTTCATTCATCACCTTGTTCATAAAGTATTCTAATGTAATACCTTCCACTTGATAGTCTGTGCTGGTGTATACTGTGTATTTATCCTTAGAAAATTCTACAAAGCCTGTAAGCTCATTCTTCTGCACAACATCCTTTATTTCACCCTCGGGATATTCATAGAAAAGAATTCCAGCCTCTTCACCTGCAATTTTGATTGCTTCAATCATTTCATTATTCGCTTCATTCATTCTGTATCCTACTGCGAATGAATCTACACCCTCATAGGATTGCATAAGCTCTGAAAACGCACTGGACAATACAGCTATAATCAATATTGGTCCCAGTAACATAACCACAACACTCCATGTGTTACGAAACATAAGCTTGAAATTGTTTTTTATCAAATAACGAATCATCTTTATCCCCCATTATTCTGCGTAATCTCTCAATTTCTTACCTGTAAGTGTCAAAAATACTTCTTCCAATGTGATATTTTCATCACCATTGTTAACAAGCTTTTTTAATTCCTGACTAGTTCCACAAGCAATGATTTTTCCGTTATCCATAATTGCAATTCTTGTGCAAATGGCTTCTACCTCCTCCATATAATGGCTGGTATAAATTACGGTAGTACCTTTAGCATTTGACTCCTTAATTTTATCTAAGATAAAATTTCTTGACTGAGGGTCAATACCTACAGTTGGCTCGTCAAATATCAATAGTTCTGGATTATGACCAATTGCACAGGCTATATTTAATCTTCTTTTCATACCACCTGAAAAATTCTTTGCAAATTCCTGCCTACGCTCTAGCAAGCCTACATGCTCTAAGGAATTATCAATAGATTTTTTCAGTTCTTTTCCTTTTATTCCATATAGAGAGGTGAACAGCTCCACATTCTCCCATGCCTTTAGATTTCCATGAATTGCAAGCTCTTGTGGAATATAGCCGATTTTATGAATAACCTCTTTTTTCTGTTTCCAAGGATTTTTACCCAACAGCTCAATTTCACCTGTTGTAGGTCGTACAATTGAACAAATCATATTCATAGTGGTGCTTTTACCAGCACCGTTTGGCCCTAGCAAGCCAAAAATTTCTCCCTTGCGAATTTCAATATTCAAGTTATCAACAACTGTCTTATTGTTGTATTTTTTTGTTAAATCTGTTGTCTTTAAAATAATATCGGTCATTTTTTGCTCTCCTTCGTTGATTATTTTTTATTACAATGATATTATAGCAATTCCTGTAAATAGTCGGTAGTGAAAAAAGATATGTTTTGAATATGACAAAAGTCATATTTTACCATTTAAACAGGTATTAGTGGAAAGGCTTGAGGTAAGCGAGATTAATAGAACAAGTTACATAATGTATTTCTAGTAATAAAAGCGATAGACAAAATACTCTCTTAAATGATATAATTCAAGTAAATTTACTAAGAATGAAATAAGACTTAAACCAATTTTGATTTATTAACATACATCAATGAATTAATTATGAAATTGTATTATAGTTATCCGTAGAGTAACTGCAACGAATAAAAGAATTTTAAAACACATTACCTTATTTCATATTACAGCAACTATATAGGAGACTTATGAACAGAGAATATTTTATTAATCAGCTTATGAATATGGCAAAGCAGAATGGCTTTGAGCTTGACAGAGGAATTGTTGGTGAGGTTGTAAACAACTCCGTTTTCCGTATAATCCCAAAAGGAAGCATTTTGCAAAATGCAGGCGAAAAAACCGATCATATCGCTTTGGTACTTAACGGAATTTGCAGAGCTTATTATGTAGATGGTGATGGCAACGACATCACCCGTGGCTTTGTGCCAGCAGGTACTATGTGTATGGACGAAGGCTTATTCGGTTACTCTGAAAGCATAGCCACATGGGAAGCCTTAGAGGAATCAACCCTAATGATTTTTGAAACGAAAAAAATTAAAGAGCTTGTTTATGAAAATAATCAGCTAAAGGATATGTATATAACACTTTTGGAAAATGCGTTAAGATATAAGCTTTATCGAGAAAACGGATTTCTCGTGGAAAATGCCACTCAGCGATATATAAATTTTAAAAAGCGTTACCCTGAGATGTGTAAATCAGTAAAACAACATTATATAGCAACCTACCTTGGAGTTACCCCTGAATCCTTGAGCCGAATCCGAAAGGCATTAAAGGAAAGTTGATTGGATATATTAAAGAATATAGTTTTGGAGTGATACATTCCAATTAGTAGAGATATGTATTTAAAATCAATCATAACCACCCGTCAAACGGGTGGTTTGCTCAAGGGCTATAAGCCCATTTTACCGGCTAGCACCTCAAGGTGCTGGCTTTCTCTTTGTTCAAGCCACTATGCCGTTGCCACTTTTGCCGTCCCTTAAGGGACGTTTGTATTACTTGCTACCCTTAAAAGGGTCGGTGTATTCTCGAACACTTAATTTATCTAAAGCTATATCATGCTTTTCTTGGTCTTCTACGTATTTCTTGATAGTTGCTTCGTTAAGTCCTACCGTACTTACATAATATCCTTCAGCCCAAAAGTGCCTATTTCAAAATTTATATTTTAACGTGAGTTCGACAGAAATTAGCAATAAAAAGGCAAAGCAAGGCTGTTATTCAAGTGTAAAGAAGGTTTTTTAGGCAAAAAAGAGTATGCGATTAAAGCAGATAGAATATTAACAAG
>JAXJQK010000232.1:0-18178 GCA_036311185.1 Acutalibacteraceae bacterium
ATACATATATTATCACAATACATAAAAAATACAATACAAATTGTTCAAAAAAACAATTTACAAATTATTTATTTACATAATATAGCTTTGTGGTATAATCTCATAGGGTATAAATAAATGAAAGGAGAATTTCAATGGAAAAAATTAAACTTGACCGAATTAATGAGCTTGCCAAAAAGAAAAAAAGCGTTGGGCTTACTGATGAGGAGCTTGCTGAACAAAAGACTTTACGTGAAGAATACATAGGAGAATTTAGAGCAAGCCTACGAGGACAGCTTGATAATATGGTAATAGAAAGACCTGACGGTAGCACGGTTAATGTTAAGGATATGAGGAAGAAAAAATAAGATTATGGACAAACACACAGCCGTAGAAAAAAGCATTATTAAGAAATTCCGAAAGCCTATATGGAACAGATTTATTATGGGTATTAAGGAATACAAGATGATTAACGAGGGCGATAAAATAGCCGTGTGTATTTCTGGCGGAAAAGACTCTGTTCTGCTTGCAAAGTGTATACAATATCTTCAAAAATACAGTGAAACACACTTTGATGTTGAATATATATGTATGGACCCCGGCTATAACAAGCCTAATAGAGAAAAAATTGAATACAACTGTAGGCTACTTGATATTCCTGTAAGAATTTTTGAAACCTCTATTTTTAATGTTGTTGACAAAACAGAAAAGAGCCCTTGTTATCTATGTGCAAGAATGCGTCGTGGCTATCTTTACAAATACGCAAAGGAGCTTGGCTGTAACAAAATAGCTTTAGGTCATCATTATGATGATGTTATTGAAACTATTTTTATGGGTATGCTTTACGGTGGACAGCTACAAACTATGATGCCTAAGCTTCATAGCACAAATTTTGAGGGTATGGAGCTTATACGCCCTCTTTATATGGTGCGTGAATCTGATATTCATAACTGGGTAAGATATAATGGGTTAGAATTTATAGCCTGTGCCTGTACTCTTACAGAGAAAGAAAGTCAGTCAAACGGTGAGCATATTTCTAAACGTGCAGAAATTAAAGAGCTTATAGCAGATTTAAAAAAGGTTAATCCACTGGTTGAATACAATATATTCAACAGTGTGTGCAATGTAAACCTTTCTACCATAATAAGCTACCAAAAAGACGGTAATGAAATTTCTTTTCTGGATAACTATGACTAAAAAACACAAGAGCATTGCAGAATTTTATCTGCAATGCTCTTGTATGAGAATATATAAGAAGAAAAAATGAGAAAAACTAATTTATTTGTAGTTATCTGTCGAACTACTGTACTTATAATATAATACAAAAATATGAATAAATTATGAACAAATGCCGATTTTTATAGTAGAACATATACAATCAACATAAGAACTTTTTGTGTATTTCTACCAACACTTGAAGGATATATAATGAAAAAGAATAATACATATCAAATGAATAATGTACTACAAGAATACAACGAGTTTATACGACCATATAAAGACGCTATTAAACTTGTTAAAATTAAACTTGAAGCACTTGACTCTGATTATGGTCATTTGCATAAACACAACCCTATTCATCAGATTATCAACAGAGTAAAATCTCTTGACAGTATTTTAAATAAGCTTGCAAAAAGAGGATACCCTGCTGAGCTTGAATATGCTAAGGATTATCTGACAGATATTGCTGGAATAAGAGTAATCACATATTATCAACAGGACGTTTACGAGGTTGTAAGAGCCTTGAAGTCGTGCCTTGATATAGTAAAGGAAAGCGATTATATTAAAAACCCTAAACCGTCAGGCTACAGAAGCTATCATTTAATTGTGGTAGTTCCTATACACTATCTTAAAGGTGTTGAATACTACCCTGTAGAAGTACAGATTAGAACACTTACTATGGACTGTTGGGCTAATATTGAGCACCAGCTTCACTACAAAACCTTAAAGGATGAATTTTCAGGTGAAATCAGCGAAAAATTTCAGCAGTTCTCTGAAGAATTAAATATAATCAGCTTGAAAATGGAGGCTATATATTCCGAGCAAAAAGAACGAGATGATACCACAAAATCAGATATAACACTAAAAAAACATTAAAAAATCAGGGTAACAGCTTTTTGTTACCCTGATTTTTCTATTATTTGTGATTATAAATCTAAATCGTTTGCAACTATATTTTCGTAGGTTTCTCTTTTTACTATAAGTCTTGCCTTACCGTCTTTTACCATTACTATTGCAGGCTTTGGATTACGATTATAGTTTGAAGCCATTGAATAGTTATATGCACCTGTTGAAAGAACAGCAAGTGTATCGCCTACCTGTACATCTGCAACTAATGTATCCTTTTGGATAAGGTCACCACTTTCACAGCATTTTCCTGCAACTGTAACCTTGTCGTTTGGTTCCTGATTTGCTTTGCTTGCGTTTACAACTGTATAGGCTGACTCATAAAGAGCATATCTGATGTTATCAGTCATACCACCATCTACTGACACATAGGTACGAACATCAGGAATTTCTTTTCTTCCACCAACTGTATATAATGTAATACCTGCTTCACCTACAATTGAACGACCAGGCTCCATATAGATATATGGAACAGGCATATCATACTCCTTAGACTTTGCAATAACAACCTTTGAAACTGCATTCATATAATTATCATATGCTGTAGGATTATCATCTGATGTGTACATAATACCAAAGCCACCACCAAGGTTAAGTTCGCTTATAGTATGTCCTGTTTCTTTCTTTATGTCACCGATAAAGTCCATCATAACTCCAGCAGCAGTAACAAATGGATCTATATCAAAAATCTGTGAACCAATATGGCAATGAAGCTCAGTAAGCTCTACATTATCAAACTCAAATGTCTTTTTAACAGCAGACATAGCCTCACCTGTTTCAAGAGCGAAACCAAATTTCGAGTCTATTTGACCTGTCATAACAAAGTCATGAGTATGTGCATCTATACCAGGCTTAATACGCATAGAGATTTTAACAACCTTGCCCTTTTCACCTGCTATTTTATTTAAAAGCTCAAGCTCATAAAGATTATCCACAACAATCTTACCAATGTTATAATCAAGAGCCATATTAAGCTCAGCTTCTGTTTTATTATTGCCGTGGAAATGAATTTTGTCAGCAGGGAAACCAGCCTGCATAGCTGTATAAATTTCGCCACCCGATACAACATCTAGTCCCATATTCTCACTGTTTACAAGCTGAGCAAGTGCCTTACAGCTAAGTGCTTTGCTTGCATACATTGGCAAACCATTACCATTATAATATTTAGAAATTGAATTTACATATGATTTACAAGTATTTCTTATAGTATATTCATCCATTACATATAGTGGTGTACCAAACTCTTTTGCAAGCTCTACAGTATCATAACCACCAATAGTTAAATGACCCTTTTCATTTACATTTAAACAATCGTTTACAAACATTGTCAACGTCCCTTTCCTTATATAAAGTACTGAATGTTTGTATTATACATCATTTAAGAATTTATTTCAATATATAATATCTTTACTTAAAAGTAAAACAAAGCAAATATTCAATTTTTTGACATTATTAAACGACATATAATTTAGGTTGTATAAATTATATGTTTTCAAAAGGCTTCTTTTTCTACAAAAAAGAAAAAACCCGATAAAATCGAGTTTTTCAAATGGTGCGGGCGAAGGGACTTGAACCCCCACGTCTGCTGACACTAGAACCTAAATCTAGCGCGTCTGCCAATTCCGCCACGCCCGCATATTTTATTTTTGCTGTTCCCTTGGAACATTTAGAATTATACTACACCTAGTATCTTTTGTCAACACTTTTTTGAAAAAAATTTATTTTTTACAGAACTTTTTTTATTAGAACAAGAATGATGTGAATAAACAATAAAAACTCCTTGCAAGATAAAGAGAAATATAATATAATTGAAACGTTATTTAATATGGCACTAAGAAAGGACGATTATAATGAGTAAAGACGATAAAGAGTTTTTAACAGATGATATTTTCGACGCTGAAAACAATAATCAAAACACAGATGTTAATTCTTTGGAAGAAAATTTAGAAAACACAGAAGAAAATTTGTGGGGAAATTCAGATGTAGCAGAGAGCGATATTTCAAACGAAGCTGATAATATGGATACTGTTACAGAAAATACTGGATATTCATCACAGTTTGGTGAGCTTAACGAGTTTGTAGATAATGCTACTAATACAGAAGATAACACTATATCACAAAAACAAAGTAAGCCTTTATCTACAAAGTCTATAGCAATAATTGCAGTTATCGCTATATTAGCCGTTGCCACAATTGCTTTAGGTGTATATTTTCTATTGTTCAATAATTCCATCAAAAGCGGTGCTTGGATTCCTGTTACAATAGATGAAACTACAAATGAAATAGTTGAACCAGAAGATGACACTGTAAATCAGTATTATAAATTTACTGATACTGATATGATAGTTTATTCTTCTAACAACTATGCAACAAGTGAATCAACCTGTAAAATTACATATAAAGATAATACTTTTATAATGAATGATGGTACAAATCTTACTATTAACTATAAAGTTTCAGGTAATGTTATCCAAGGTAAATTACTTACTTTGACAATGGTAGGCATTGAAGATCAGCCAATAACCTTTAAATGGTCACCAAAGGCTAAAATATCTAAGCTTACAGGACCTGACTTCACAAAAAATGATAAAATTCTTGGTTACTGGAAACATGAAATGGAAGGTGCTATTATATATAAAGAATTTACAGAAGACGGTATTACTAATGAATATGCTGCATATGAGGGAACCTGTCAAATTTATTCTCAGATGTATAACTTTGATGGTAAAAATCTAATCACATTATCACCAAGTAGCACAAATCTAGGCACTGAAGAAAAAAATGAAGTTGCAATCGATGGAGATAAGCTTACTTTAAATCTCGGGGGTGTTCCATACGAGTTCACAAAATCATCAAAAGAAGAATACGAGAAATTCAAAGAGTCTGCTATTGCAGGTACATACGAATACCCTACTCTTGATTACAGTCAATATGAAATAATGACTGAAGCAACTACAGAACCAACTGAGACATTAACAGCACCTACTACTGAGTAATAAAATTAATAATATATTGTCAAAAATGACGCTCAATTATTCATAGGATTGAGCGTCATTTTTTATATTGAAAAAATCCCCCGAAAACCTCTCGGGGGATAAAAATATAAGATTAATAAGTTTAAAATAAGTTATCAGTAGTAATCGTAGCTATATTCGTAATTATCATAATTGTATTCATATTCTTCATTGTATCCGTAACTTTCAAGAACTTTATGTGTTCTATATTCGTTAAAATTAAATGAGAATAAATCCTTGTGACTATCTATTGAATATGATTCATTATGTTCTTCATAGCTGTTTCTCAGTTCTCTGTCAAGAGCATCATTTTCCTCGGAGGATAAGCCATTGTTTTCCTCGCTTGCAAATGGTGCAAGATACTGCAAAGCTGAATAATCAAGCTCATAAACCAGCTTCATTCCCATCCAAGGTATTTTATCTTCTTCATACAACTTAATATTTTGTTTTGCAACAAATGAATCAACATCAATTATATTATAACCAAGCATAAATGCAATTGCTACAACCATTACTATTGCAGAAAATTTCATATTCTTGAAAAATTGATTTGCGATAATCAATATAAAAACTACAAGTAAGAAGCTCATGAATAATATAGTATGAATTCTTGCAGGTGTAAAGCCGTAAGTCTTAATGTACATAAACATTTTATATAATGCCGTACCTATAAAAATTAATGTAAAGGCTGACATAAGAATAGTTATAACTCTTAGACCTGTTGGCATTACATTATTAGGACAATTTGTAAGAATTAAAAGAAGAAGTATTAATACCAAATTTATGGCAACAACTACACATAGTTCAAAAAATCCACTGCGTGCATAATCAACAATTGTATAGTCCTTTGGTAGAAGATTATCTGCAATAAATGATATAAAGTAAGCAACCTGAGAAATAAGATAAAGGAAATATACACAACAAAGAGGTATTGCAATTGCATACATCATTGCAGGAGGAGCTATTCTGTAATTTTCAATAGCCTTTTCTTTTCTTGTATATTGGTATGTATTACTGTTTGGTAACGCAGACTTTTTATCCTCTGTGTATTTTGTATACCAAATACTGAACACAGCCATTGCTAAAGGTAATCCTACTATTATATACCATACATATTTCATTATATTTGTTAATAAATCATCAAATGTTGTAGAAAGCTTTGTTTTAAACATTACTTTGAGCATCGCTTCAAACATTTCATCACTCATAACTAGTAGATATGATACTATACATACTAAAGGAATAGCTATACACAGACCCAATAGAATCCATTTTAAATTTCCCGTTGACTTACTTTTTTTCTTTTTAAGTACATCACTGGATAGATTATCAAATAAAGCACCAAACAGAGCACCATAATTCATAAACGGATAAATAAATATGCTTGTCATAAGCTCATTAATAAAGCTATCCTCTTTTTCTTCACCAATCGAATACAACCAGTAAGCGTGTGCAAAAGTTATAAATAGGAAATCTATTCCAAGAGCCAATGAATTACTAAATAAAGAAAAGCTGAGTGATAATATCATCAGTAAACAAAATGAAATATTATGAAAAGTATCAACCTTTATCTTTCTTTTTTTGGTATGGCAGTAGGATATAACTAAACTTGCCTCAAAAAATATAGTTGCACCTATACCAAAATCAAACCATAATGAACCAATTGTAAGTATAAATAAAAATCCTAAAGCAATAGCTAACCAAGCAAATATTGTGTCAGTTTTATCATAAACACGTTTTATTATATTTACCATAGGTGGCGAAGGATACGGCGGTACGTTTGAAGGTGTATTAGAATTATTTGGCGAACAAGGTGTATTTTTAGATATGTGATTATTAAATGTTTGTTGAAATTGCATTTGATTTTTCTTTTCATTAACATTTGTATTCAAATAATTATTACTGATTTTTTTTGATTGTGGATAAAGATTTTCTAATTCCTGAGAATTATTATTATTCATATAAATACCACCTTTCTATAATTCATTCTTCATCATCAACATACTCCAGTAAATCAGCAGGCTGACAGTTTAAAATCTTACAAAGCTTATTTAAGGTAGAAAAGCGTATAGCCTTTGCTTTACCTGTTTTAAGAATAGACAGATTGGCTGGTGTTATTCCTATCTGTTCAGCAAGCTGGCTTGAAGAGATTTTTCTTTTTGCCAGCATTAAATCAAGATTTACTAAAATAGCTATTGCACTCATCTCCTTTTTTTAAAATTATATAGTAAAATCATTTTCTGATTTAATCTCCACAGCATAGTCAAAAACATTTCTAAGCACCAGTAAAATTAATGCAACAAAAAGAAATGCAATGGATGTAAATGCAAATGCCCACGATATTGAAGCCATAAAAGCACATATTACTCCCACTAATATCAAACCTATAAATATTACTGTAAGAAAAGATGTATTCTTTTTCACAAAAACATTTCCTCTTTTAATGTTACTTAGCAACAAGTGTAATACAATCATTGTAGCAATTGCAGGTAATTCAAGGCAATACAAACCAATTGTAACCTGAGTTGATATATCGGTCGGACTGTTAGAGATAATAACATAAGCTTTGCTAAGTAACGGGATAAAAAAAGTACTTATAAAAAGAACTGCTATTAAAAGTTTTACAACTAAAATAGATAAAAATATAGATTTTGACTTTTTCACTTCCTAACCTCCTTTTGGAATATATTAGCACACAAATTATTAAAAATCAATAATTTATTATCGTTTTTCAATAATTTACATTTTGTTTATAAATTATACTTAAAGAAAGAGGGAACAGCCTAAAACTGCCCCCCCTTTAAAATTAAGCATTTTTAATTGTTTGGTTAATATCTTTTATCATTCTATCAGGTGCTTCGATAACAAGATTTTCTTTATCTTGATTCTCTTTATTAGATCCGTTTTTATCAGCAAATACAAACTTGAGAATAACAGGTGCAATAATTGTTGTTACTACAACTACAATTACAATAGGTGCAAATAATTCTTTATCCATAAGCCCTAATGATAAGCCCTTATCAGCAACAATAAGTGCAACCTCACCTCTGGAAACCATTCCTGCACCAATTTGTAAACATTCCTTTGTATCAAAGCCACAGATTTTAGCACCAATTCCACAACCTACCATTTTAGAAAGAATTGCAATAACAGCAAGTAGAATTGCAAATGTAATTATTAGAGCAGACATTTCAGGAAGCTCAACCTTTAATCCTATACTTGCAAAGAATATAGGTGAAAGCAACATATAAGAAAGAGTACTAAAACGAGATTCAAGATAATTGTGCTTACTTGTGTTTGAAAGTATAAGTCCTGCAATATATGCACCAGTAATGTCGGCAACACCAAAAACTATTTCAGACATCCATGACATAAGCAAACAGAATGTAAATGCAAGTATAACAAATCTTCTGTAATCTTTTCTATATCTATCCATATACATTGAGAAAAGCTTATAGCAGATAAATCCAACACCGATAGAAAACACGAAAAAGCCCAATATTTTTATCATTACTACCCAAATTTTCACATTGGAGTCAGCAAAGCTTGAAATAATAGTAAGTGCTATAATACCAAGTACATCATCTATTATAGCTGCACCTAGAATAGCATTACCGGCACGGGTATTCATTTTACCCATTTCTTTAAGTGTTTCAACTGTAATACTTACTGAAGTAGCTGTTAGTATTACACCTATAAACATACTTTTTAAGAAATGTGAAACACCAACTTCTGATGGAGGTATCATAAAGTATGTAATTGTAAATCCTCCGACAAGGGGCACTATAACACCCATAATTGCAATTATGGCAGATGCTTTACCGGTTTTCTTAAATTCCTTTATATCAGTTTCAAGACCAGCTGCAAACATAAGAACAATAACACCAATAGATGAAACCTTGGTTATAAAATCATCCTCTTGTAAAACATTTAAAAGTGCAGGTCCTAAAATTAATCCAGCTAACAATGCACCAACAACCTGTGGCATATGGAATTTTTTGAAAATTAATCCGAATATTTTGGTTGATATAAGTATAATAGCGATATTCAGTATAAACATATACTCACTTATCAATTCGGCATTCAAATTAAAAAGCTCCATTTGTCTCCCCTCTTTCTTTATTGATATAATCAGCAACTAAAAATTTACATTTTGTTAAAATTTTAGCTTGTATGTAATTATATTACTTTTTGTCTATACGGTCAAGTTAATAGAGTGATAAAAAACAGTATTTTTTTTGTTTATTTAGTGCAAAAAGACAACTATTGTTTGTTGATAATGTTAGGTGTCTTCATTTGTAATAAATTGACTTTTCTGTTTGTGTTAAGTATAATTTAAAAGTTATAAGAAGTGGTTCTTTTTAGGAATTTTTCAAATATTCTATAGTTACAGGAGGTAAATAATGCTATCAAAATTCAGTGTAAAAAAACCATTTACCGTATTGGTTGCAGTTATTTTGGTAATAGTTCTTGGTATAGTATCGTTTATGAAAATGACACCGAACCTACTACCGAATATGGATTTTCCATATATGGTAATAATTACAACCTATCCGGGTGCAAGCCCAGAGCTTGTAGAAACAACTGTTTCAAAGCCACTAGAACAGTCTGTATCTGTACTTGACGGTGTAAAGACAGTAACTTCAAGTTCAAGTGATAATTACTCTATGGTAATGGTAGAATTTGAAGACGGTACAAATATGGATAGTGCTGTAGTAGATGTAAGTGGTAAAATAGATATGCTAGAGGGTGTATGGGATGATACCGTTGGTACACCTACAATTATGGAAATCAACCCCGATATGATGCCTGCTTCTGTTGTTGCAATCGATGTTGAAGATATGGATACTGTAGAGCTTACAGAGTATCTAAATGATGAGCTACTAAATCAGCTTGAGGGTGTTGAGGGTGTAGCAACTATTACTTCAGTTGGTGCTGTAGAAGAAGATATAACAGTAACTATTGACCACGAAAAACTTGAAAATGTTAATAAAAAGGTTCGAAAAGCAATCAACAGTAAGTTTGATGAAGGCATAGACGAGCTTAATGATGCACTTGCTCATCTTAATGATGGATTAGATCAGGTAAACGATGGGCAGAAACAGATAGATGCCGGTAAAACTGAGCTTGAAACAGAAAGACAGAATGCATATAATCAGCTTGTTTCTGCTGAGTCTACTCTTGACCAAAAGCAAGCAGAAATTTTAAATGGTAAAATTGAGCTTATAGATACAATTGATTCTTTAAATTCTCAACGAACTGAGCTTCAGTCTAATTATCAAAAACTTGCAGAAACTCAGACTGTAATTCTTGATTTAAAGATAAATATTCAGGATATTAATAATACAATTGTTCAGCTTACAGCTTATCAGGCTACAATTAATGACCTTAATGCTTTAATTAGCACGCTTGACCCTGAGTCAGATGAGTATAAAGAAGCATATCAGCAATTGAAGGGTATCGAAGCTGGTTTGTCTGCAATCGGAATCAGTTCAGAAGAATTACCACAAAAAATTGAGGAGCTAAACGCTACTCTTACAAAGCTTGAAGAGTCATATGCTACTATAGTAGCAAGTCTTGCAGAGCAGAAAATTTCAGAAGAAACATTACAAATAGCTTTAGATGAAATGCTTGGTGGTATATCAAAGCTTGATATAGCTATTGAACAATTGAATACTACTCTAAAACAGCTTGAAGATGGTCAGGTTACTCTTAATAGTGCAATGGCAGAGCTTTCAAAGCAAAAACTTGAAGCTGAATATAAGCTTAATTCAGCGTATGTAGAATTAAGAGTAAATGAAGTTACTTTATCAAATACTAAATCACAGCTTGAGAGTAACAAAACGGAACTTGAAAAGTCACTTGATACTGTAAATGAACAGCAAGAAACAACACAGGAAAAGTCTGATGTTACAAAAATCATTACAATGGAAATGGTATCAAGTATACTTACAGCACAGAACTTTTCTATGCCAGCAGGTTATATAACTGAGGAAAAAGAACAACACATAGTGCGTGTAGGTGACAAAATTACTGATTTAGAAGAGCTTAACGAGCTTCTTTTATTCGACCTTGACCTTGACGATGTAGATCCAATATATCTAAAAGATGTTGCAAAGGTAGAAAAATCAGACAATTCTAATGAAGTTTATGCTAAAATCAATGGCAACAACGGTTTAATGCTGTCATTTACAAAATCTTCAGAATCAGCTGTTGCTACAGTTTGTGAAAATATAGAAAAAGAGCTTGAAGCTATAAAAGCTGAAAATAAAAAATTCAACTATACAGTACTTATGGATCAAGGTACATATATTGACCTTGTAATTAATAACGTACTCTCAAATCTTTTAGTAGGTGCTGTATTTGCTATTATAGTTCTTTTGTTATTCCTGAAGGATATTAAACCTACATTTATAGTAGCTTGTTCAATTCCACTTTCAGTTGTATTTGCTATTGTTCTTATGTACTTTAGTGGTGTAACATTAAATATTATCTCACTTTCAGGCTTAGCCGTGGGTGTAGGTATGCTTGTAGACAACTCGGTAGTTGTTATAGAGAATGTATACAGATTGAGAAGCTTAGGTATTCCTGCTGTTAAAGCTGCAGTAAACGGCGCAAGACAAGTAGCAGGTGCTATTACAGCATCTACACTTACAACAATTTGTGTGTTCTTGCCTATAGTATTCGTGGAGGGATTAACAAGACAGATATTTGCTGACTTGGCTCTTACAATAGCATATTCACTTATAGCTAGCCTTGTTGTAGCACTTACTCTTGTTCCGGCTATGGGTAAATCATTATTTAAAAATACTAAAGAGCGTAAGCATAGATTTATGGATATGCTTATAAAAGTATATGATAAAACTATACGATTTACTTTATCTCATAGAGCACTAGCTGTGATATTATCTTTAATTATGCTTATAGGTAGTATAACACTTGGATTAACAAGAGGCTTTAGCTTTATGCCTAATGCAAGTAGTGCTGAAATTCAGGTTAATATTACAATGCCTAAGGGTAGTGAGCTTGAAGATACTGTAAAGATGTCTGAAAATATTCTTGAGATTATCAATAAGTCAGATAAATATAAAACCGTTGGTGCTATGGTAGGTAACTCTAACAGTATGATGGGTATGGGAAGCACCGATAATGGAAGTTCTATGTTATATCTTGTACTAAAAGATGAATACGCAAAAGACAGCGAAGCTATTGCCAACAACCTAAAAAAACAGATTGAGGATAAAAAATATAATGCTGAAATAACAGTAAGTGGCGGTATGATGGGATCGATGGAATCTTTAATGGGCAGTGGTGTTGGTGTTACTGTTTATTGCGATGACCTTGATAAGCTTCAAAAAACTGCTAATGATATTGAGGGCATTATAAAAGCTGTTGATGGTATAGATAAAACCGATAACGGTATAGCTGATGTAACAACTGAAATAAGAATTACAGTTGATAAAGAAAAGGCTATGAAACATTCTTTAACCGTTGCACAGGTTTTCCAGCAAGTAAATGAATTTATTACAAGTGAAAAAACATCGACTTCATTATCAAATTCTGACGGTTCATCACTTGATGTTGTTGTAATAGATAATGAAAAGTCAAATATAAAAGCAGAAGAGCTACTTGATAAGGAAATTACATATACCGACAAAGAAGGTAATGAAAAATCTATAGAACTAGGTGAAATTGCAAGCATAACAAAAGCAGATGCTATGACATCTATTTCAAGAGAAAATCAGAGAAGATATTTAACTGTAACAGGTGAAATTTCTCCTGAATATACAGTTACAGACGTTTCAAACCGAGTGAAAGCTGCTGTTGAAAAGTATGAACATTCTTCAGATGTTACTATCGACTTCACTGGTGAAAATGAAAGCACAATGGAATCCGTATACGATTTGTGTTTAATGATGTTATTGGGTGTAATATTTATTTATCTGATAATGGTAGCACAGTTCCAGAGCTTAAAATCACCATTTATAGTAATGTTCACTATTCCATTGGCATTTACAGGAGGCTTCGTAGGCTTATATCTAACAGGCTTTGATGTAAGTATTGTATCTTTAATAGGCTTTGTAATGCTTTGTGGTATAGTTGTTAATAATGGTATAGTGCTTGTTGACTATATCAATCAGCTTCGCATAGAAGGTATGGAAAAGAAAACTGCTCTTATTGAGGCAGGTAAAACCAGAATGAGACCAATTTTGATGACAGCAATAACTACTATAATAGGTTTGTTAGGTATGGCTTTCGGTATAGGCGAAGGTACAGAAATGATGCAACCAGTAGCTATTGTTTGTATAGGTGGTTTGCTATATGCAACAATAATGACATTGTATATTGTTCCTGTTTTATATGACTTATTCAACAAAAAGCCTATGCGTGTAGTTGATGATAGCGACCTAGAGGATATTGACGATTAACTTAATTATTAAAAATCCCTGCATACCATTGATATGCACCCCAAAAGTTAGACACTTTTTGGGTGCATATTTTTATTTTTTTAAGAAAAAAGCAAGTGACAGTAAAAACCATCACTTGCTAATTATATTCCTTTTATGATTATTCTAATTATCTCTAACAAAAATTATATATAACATTAAGTTTATATAATTTTACTCTGATTTATCACTTTCATCATCGTCAAAGGTGAAGCTCTTTGTTGTCTGACCGTACTTTCTAAAACGATTGTAACGATTCTCAAGAAGCTCTTCTGTTGACATTAATAAATATTTATCAAAGGTGTTTGAAATAAGAGTTCGTAGACTTTCAAAAAGTGGACTATCTGTTGATTTTGGCTCTCTTATAATTCTCTCAATAACATCCATTGTAAATAAGTCATTCGCTGTAAGTCTTAAACATTGAGCCGCATCAGCTGTTTTGGCAGGGTCTTTCCATAAAATACTTGCACAGCCTTCTGGTGAAATTACAGAATAAACTGCATTTTCAAGCATCCACACTTCATTTGCTACGGCAAGTGCTAATGCACCACCACTTCCTCCCTCTCCTATCAAAATAGAAAGGATAGGTGTTTTAAGTGTCATCATTTCCATAAGGTTTTCTGCAATAGCCTGACCTTGTCCACGTTCCTCAGCACCGATACCACAAAATGCACCACTGGTATCAACAAAACATAGTACAGGACGCTTGAACTTTTCAGCCTGCTTCATTAATCTTAACGCTTTTCGATAACCTTCAGGATGAGCAGAACCAAAGTTCTTTTCTACTCTTTCCTTTGTATTTTTACCCTTATCTAAACCTATTACTGTTATAGGCATATCGTTAAGTGTAGCTATACCTGCTTTAATTGCCTTATCGTCAGCAAAACGTCTATCGCCGTGAAGCTCAAAAAAACTGTCTCCAAACAATGCATCTATAAAATCAGAGGCTGTAAGTCTGTCGGCTGACCTTGCGGCAGTTACTCTATCAAATGCTTTCATCGCTGTCAACCTCCTTATTATTTTCAACTAACTCTATTTTTTCAATATTGTGCAATGCAAGTAAATGTGCAAGTGTTTCTTTCATATTACGTCTGTCAACTACAGCATCAACAAAACCCTTGTCTTGTAAAAATTCTGCTGTTTGGAAATTCTTAGGTAGCTTTTGTCTTATAGTCTGTTCTATTACTCTAGGACCTGCAAACGCTACTAATGCACCAGGCTCAGAAAGAATAATATCACCCTCCATTGCAAAGCTGGCTGTAACTCCACCTGTTGTAGGGTCTGTAAGAACTGTGATGTAAAGTAATCCTGCATCACTATGTTTTTTTACAGCACCACTTGTCTTTGCCATTTGCATAAGAGATAGTATTCCCTCTTGCATTCTTGCACCGCCAGAAAGTGTAAATGCAACCACAGGCATTTCATTTTCTGTAGCGTATTCAAAAGCTCTTGTAATTTTCTCTCCTGTTATTGTACCCATTGATCCCATCATAAAGCTTGGATCCATAACAAAAATAACTACCTTATATCCGTTAATTGTACAGGTACCTGTGATAACCGACTCGTTTTCGCCACTTCTATTTTTAGCTGTAGCTAATTTACGATTATAATCAGGGAATCCAATTATATTTTTTGAAGTAAGCTCACTGTCCATTTCTGCAAAAGAATCGACATCCGCTATCATCTCTATTCTCTGTCTTGCCGTTATTCTAAAATGGTGTTTACAGAATGTACAAACTCTACTACTTTCATCAAGATCAGTAGCCAATATCATCCTTTTACACTCGGGACATTTTACCCACAGTGCATCAGGAACATATGGGCGTATTTGCTCTGAATTTTTATCAGACGGAATTTTTTCCAATTCATTTTTAGGCTTTAAAAATGTAAAAAAATCGCCATTAAACATATGCAACATCCAATCTAATTTAGTATTTTTATAGCTTGCTATTACAAGCATTTAATATTATATAAAATCAGCTATATAAACTGTAATATTCGTATTTATTCGACTGTAGATATAAAAATACACCTACAGTCGTTGAATTTTAAAGTAAACCTTTTTTTCTTTTTTCACGTTTTTCCATAAAATCTGTGGTATATGTACCGTCTACAAATTCCTTATCTGATAAAATATCAATTTGTAGATCTCTATTATGGTCTACACCGTGAATATTAAGCTCACTAAGAGCCATTTTCATTTTTCTGATAGCGTAATCTCTTGTTCTAGCCTGAACTATAAGCTTTCCTATCATCGAATCATAATATGGTGGAATTGAGTAATCCTGATAAATTGCTGTATCAAAACGAACAGAAGGACCACCAGGAACATGCATAGCTGTAATTGTTCCGCAAGAAGGTCTAAAGTTTTCGTCTGGATTTTCTGCATTAATACGACACTCTATAGCGTGACCGTGAATAAAGACTCTGTCTTGTGAAACTGTAAGCATAGCACCTGCAGCAATTCTTATCTGCCACTGAACAAGGTCATGACCTGTAACCATCTCTGTAACAGGATGTTCAACCTGTAAACGGGTATTCATTTCCATAAAGTAGAAATTATTGTCTTTATCAAGCAAAAATTCTACTGTACCCGCATTAACATAATTTACAGCCAATGCAGCCTTTTTCGCTGCTTCCATCATCTCTTTACGAATTTCGGGAGTAATAGCAGATGACGGACTTTCTTCAATCAGCTTTTGATTTTTTCTCTGAACAGAACACTCACGTTCACCAAAACATATAACATTACCGTATTTATCTGCTAAAAGTTGCATTTCAATATGCTTTACAGGCTTTAAGAATTTTTCCATATATACAGCACCATCACCGAATGCTGATTCTGCCTCTGATGAAGCTGCATTAAAGGCATTATCAAATTCATCCATTGAATTTACTAAACGAATGCCTCTACCACCACCACCTGAGCGAGCTTTGATAAGTAGTGGAAAACCAATTTTCTCAGCCTCTTCCTTGGCTTGTGCAAGACTTTCAACAATATCACATCCAGGTGTTACAGGAACACCTGCCTCACGCATTGTTTTTCTAGCCATATCTTTATCACCAAGTAAAGAAATCATTTCAGCACTTGGACCGATAAATTGAATATTACATTTTTCGCATAAAGAAACAAACTTTGCATTTTCAGAAAGCAAACCATAACCGGGATGAATTGCTTGAGCACCTGTAGTAACGGCAACTGTAATAATAGCAGCCATATTAAGATAACTATCTGCAACCTGTGGTCCACCCAAACAATAGCTTTCGTCAGCAAGTCGAACATGCATAGCATTTTTATCAGCCTCTGAGTATATAGCAACGGTAGAAATACCCATTTCACGGCATGCTCTAATGATTCTTACCGCAATTTCACCACGATTTGCAATCAAAATCTTTGAAAACAAACTGTACACCCCCAACTTAATAATATATTTTTAATTCTATTTAATTCTCATTAGGAACAACAGCTACTGTAAAATCTGCCTGTACACATAGCTTATCCTTAACATACCCTTTTGCAGTTATAAAGTGAAATACACCTTTTTTCTTTGTAAGAGTACAGATTGTTTCAAGTGTATCACCAGGCAATACCTTTTCTTTAAACTTTACATTATCCATTTTTGAGAAGTAAGGTGTTGATGAAGCACTATCTGAAATAAGAACACAACTTGTCTGAGCCATCATTTCACATAGGATAACCCCTGGTACAACCGGATTTCCTGGGAAATGTCCTTTTAGGAAGAACTCATCACCCTTTACTGTATATTTACCCTTTGAAGTAACATCATCAACTTTCTCTGCTTCTTCAACTAAAAGCATATTATCACGATGTGGGATAATCTTTTTTATTTCTTCCTGATTCATTATATACCCCCTCCGATTAAGAAATTACAAATAATGGCTTACCAAATTCTACTAGATCACCATTTTCTACAAGAATTTCTTCAATTGTACCACTTTCTGTAGCTGTAACCTCATTCATAAGCTTCATAGCCTCGATAATACACACAACATCACCCTTGTTTACCTTTGACCCAACCTTTACATATGGGTCAGCCTCTGGTGACGGAGATGCATAGAAAACACCTACCATAGGACAATCTATTGTCTTACCCTGTGGTTTTGTAGCCTCCACAGGCTTTTCAGCAGATTGTTCTGTAGCCTGTTCTGTTGTTGGCACTTGAACAGGCATTGATGGCATTGACATAAAAGGTGCTACAGTGGCTGATTCTTTAACTTCTGCTACCCTTTTTTTAAGACTTAGTTTGGCACCATTTTCATTAGTAATATCTAAATCTGTTAGATTTGAATTATCCAATAGTGCAACAAGCTCTCTAATTTCATCAATACTATACATAAATATTACCCCTTTCTTTTTATTGAATTTTTATATGTAATTAATTTATGCAAATTACTCCGCTTTTCTAAATGCAACAACAGCGTTATGACCACCAAAGCCAAGTGTTGATGAAGCAACAACATCAAGCTGAGTTTCTATAGCTTTATTTGGTACATAGTTAAGGTCACAAACCTCGTCAGGCTCATCTAGGTTAATTGTAGGTGGTACTATACCATTCTTAAGTGAAAGTACAGAAGCAATAGCCTCTACAG
>JAXJQK010000233.1:0-6373 GCA_036311185.1 Acutalibacteraceae bacterium
GTAATGGTTGTAGGCTTTGTAAACTCAGGTATTATGAAGCTTTCACGTGCAATAGGTGTAATTATGGGTGCCAATGTTGGTACAACGGTTACAGCGTGGATTTTAAGTCTTACAGGCATTGAAGGTGACAGCCTTATAATGACTATGCTAAAACCGACAAGCTTTTCACCTATACTGGCAATAATTGGTATAGCATTGATTATGTTCGCTAAAAGTCAAAAAAAGAAAGATATCGGTGGAATTTTTATCGGCTTTGCTATTTTAATGTTTGGTATGGATATGATGAGTGATGCTGTAAAGGGTTTATCTGAGGTTCCTGAATTTGGTGAGATTCTTTTAATGTTCTCCAATCCATTCTTTGGTATTGTAGCTGGTGCATTGCTTACAGCTATTATTCAGAGCTCTTCAGCTTCTGTTGGTATTTTACAGGCTTTGGCTGTTACAGGTAAGGTTACCTTCTCAAGTGCTATTCCAATAATTATGGGTCAAAACATAGGTACCTGTGCAACAGCACTTATTTCCTGTATTGGTGCTAAGAAAAACGCAAGACGTGCAGCCTTTGTTCATCTGTATTTTAACATTATTGGTACATTTGTATTACTTACTTTATTCTATGGAATTAATCTTTTTGTAGATTTTGCATTCTTAGATGACAATGTTACTCCTGCAAGTATAGCTATTATTCATACAATATTTAATGTATGTGCTACTGCATTGCTTCTACCATTTAACAAAGCACTTGAAAAGCTTGCTTGTCTTACAATTAAAGATAAAGAGAACGAAGATGATACACCATTTATCGACGAGCGTTTGTTAGCTACTCCTGCTGTAGCAACATCACATTGCATTAATATGTCTAATACAATGGCTAAGCTATCAGAAGTAACAATTACAGATGCTTGTGCTATTTTAGCTGGATATAATGAACCACTTGCTACAAAAATTCAAGAGGACGAAACTAAAATTGATGTTTACGAGGATGTTCTTGGTACATATCTTGTAAAACTAAGTACAAAAACACTTACAGAGCGTGACAGTGCACAGGCATCTAAAATGCTACATTCTATCGGTGACTTTGAAAGAATAAGTGACCATGCTGTAAGCATTATGAAAGCTGCAAAGGAAATGTACGAAAAAAACATTTCATTCTCAGACAATGCTGTAGAGGAGCTTGACGTATTGGTTTGTGCTTTAATTGAGATTGTTGATAATACAATTAAGGCTTATACAACAGAGGATCTTGCACTTGCAAAGCAGATTGAGCCTCTTGAGCAGGTTATAGACAAGCTTGTAGATGAGTTAAAACTAAGGCACATAAAACGTTTGCGTGATGGTAAATGTACTATAGAGCTTGGATTTATATTCTCAGATTTGCTCACAGATATCGAAAGAGTATCTGACCACTGTTCAAATATTGCAGTTTGTATGATTGAAACAAATGAAGAAAGCTTTGAAACACACGAATATTTAAATGAAATAAGACATAACGACGAAGGTTCATTTAAAAAAGAATATAAAGCATACAGAAACAAATATGTATTGCCATAAATTAATACTTTAAGTTTATAACAAACTCCAAAGTTTATCTAATTAAAAAGATATCACTTTGGAGTTTGTATTTTTTCTTTTGCTATAAATGTTATTGACAAAAATACAGTAATAAGATTATTTTTATAACCTCTATATGTAAAAATACACAGTATATTTTGCTATTTTGTAAATTCCTTGATTTTGTTGTCGTCTGTATGCTATAATTAATATAAGTTTTGTCTTATTTTATGTATATATTTGGAGGGTATAGCTTGTGGCTTTAAAGTTAATGTACATAACAAACAAACCTGAAATTGCATCAATTATTGATGAGTTAGGGGTAAACAGAGTTTTTCTTGATCTTGAAATAAACGGAAAAGATGAACGACAAGGACATCTTGACACTGTAATTTCAAGACACTCTATTGATGATGTTTCTAAACTTAGAAAGGTTATTAAAAATGGAGAATTATTAGTAAGATGTAATCCTATTTTTGAAGGTTCAAAAGAGGAAATTGACAGACTTATAAACGATGGTGCAGATATAATTATGCTACCATATTTTAAGACTGTTGAAGAAGTAAGAACCTTTGTTAAGCTTGTAAATGGACGTGTAAAAACCGACTTACTTTTTGAAACTCCACAAGCAGTAGAGCTTGTGGATGAGATTTTAAATGTAGGTGGTATAGATGAGGTACATATAGGATTAAACGATCTGCATTTGGGGTATGAACTTACATTTATGTTTGAGCTTTTTTCAAATGGTGTAGTTGACAAACTATGTGAAGCATTTAAAAAGCATAATGTACCATATGGAATAGGTGGTATAGCAGCACTTGGTAAAGGTGCCTTACCTGCTGAATTTGTAATTGCTGAGCATTATCGTTTAGGTTCAAGCTGTGCCATACTTTCACGAAGCTTTTGTAATTTAAAGGATATTGATAACCCTGTAGAATTTAGAGATATATTTTCAAAAAGCTTGATAAATACAAGAAATTTTGAGAATAAGCTCTTAAGTGAAAATCAGGATTATTTTGAACAGAATAGAGAATTAGTTTCTAAAATAGTATCAAAAATAGTTAAAGAAATAAAAGATAAAAACTTATAAGGGTGTGAATATAATGAATCTTTTACTCACAGGAGCATTTAACTACAGTGAGCAACAACTTGAAGATTTAAAAGAATTAGGTTGCTCTATAACATTTGTTCAAGATGAACGAGAAGAATTAAATATAGATTGTTCAAAATTTGATGCAGTTGTTTGTAATGGTTTATTTCTATATACACCAATTGAAAAATTCTCAAATCTTAAGTATATACAAGCAACAAGTGTTGGTTTAGATAGACTTCCCCTGGATTATATTAGAAAAAATAATGTTGTTCTTAAAAATGCAAGGGGTGTTTATAGCATACCTATGTCTGAATGGTGTATCTCGAGAATACTTGATGTTTACAAACACTCAGAGTTTTTCTTTGAAAATCAGAAAAATAAAAAATGGGAAAAAAATCGAGGACTTATAGAGCTTTATGGAAAAAAAGCTACTATAGTAGGAGCAGGAGATATTGGAACAGAAACTGCAAAAAGACTTAACGCTTTTGGTGTAGAGGTAATGGCAGTTGATATAGTAAAACCATCGGCTGATTGCTATTGTAGCTATTTTGATATATCTAATATACATAAAGCATTAAGTATAAGCGACATAGTAATAATTACACTTCCTCTTACCGATGATACAAGAAATCTATTTAATGAAGAATTGATTTCTCATATTAAAGATGGAAGTATTCTTGTTAATATGTCCAGAGGTGGAATAATAGATGAAAAATCACTTGCTGTAGCTTTAGAAAATGGTAAGCTTAGTGCAGCGATACTTGACGTTTTTGAAAACGAACCACTTAGTGCTGACAGTTTACTTTGGAATACAAAAAATCTATTAATTACACCTCATAATTCGTTTGTCTCTGATAGAAATAATCAGAGATTGTTTGAAATAATTTATAATAATTTGAGATTACATATTGGTAAATAGTAAAAAACAATTTATTAAGTATTGCAAAAATCAAACACTGTAAATCTTGTTTTATATTAATATGTTCTACATTAAAATAAAACACATCGGATGTTTTTTATTTTAATGTAAATAACTTAGATTTGTGTTTTAGAAATATAATTTATATTAAGTGCGGTGTTATATTATGTTTAATAAATATGTTAATTATAATTATTGTAAGTGTATGGTGGGATTGATGTGTGGATGCTAGCTTATTGGAGTATTTTTATATATACTGCAGTCATTTCATGGCTATGTAAATATGTAAACACTAATAGAGGATATAGTCGTACAATTACTCAGAAATACGACGTAATTAAACACACTGTCGGTATATTAGGCTCGATGATTTCCTGTGCTTTAGTAATATTTTTTGCAGCTACAAGAGGCTTCATGGCCGATACTGCATCTTATGCTACAGATTTTGTTTTTTTAAGTGATGATCTCGCTCATATACCGATTATTTTAAAAAGTGAAGAAAAGGGTGTTTTATTTAAAGCTATTCAAGTAGCCTTTAAGCATTTTATCAGTGATGATTATCAAACGTGGTTCACTTGTTTGGCTTGGTTTCAAGGCTTTGCTGTGGCAAAATTCATAAGCGATTATTCTGAGGAGTTTGATTTCGCATGGTTTCTTTTTGTAGCAAATGGTACATTTACGTGGATGATGAACGGAATAAGACAGTTTACAGCTGTAGCTATAATTTTACTTGCAAGTAAATATTTATTTAATAAAAGATGGTGGACTTTCTTTATTTCTGTAGCAATAGCGTATTATATTCACGATACAGTTATAATTTGGGTTATATTTTACTTTATTGTTCAAGGAAAACCATTTAACAAAAAAGTAATTTTCTCAATACTTATGGCCGTTGTAGTTGTTATATTTTTAGAACAATTTACTGGTTTGTTGGATAGTGCCTTAGAAGGTACAAATCATCAAGGTGCAACTGCTCAGTTTGCCCAGGATGACGGTGCAAATATAGTAACTACCATTCTGTTCGCAATACCTGTAGTTATCGCCTTTTGGAAAAAAGATTTTATTGAATCCGTACCACATCCACGACATATTGATGTGCTTGTTAATATGTCGTGCTGTACTATGGCAATAAGCTTAATCAGTAATTTTACAAGTGGAATATTAATAGGAAGATTACCTATTTATTTTTATTTTGGTAATTATGTTTTACTTCCTTGGCTTATTGAAAATTGTTTTTTTGGCAGTGATAAAAACATTATGAAAGCTAGTTGCTATATAGGATATTTCTGTTATTTTGTATATTATATTAATAGTCAATCCTACTTATCATCCATTATAGAAATAAACGACATTATAAATTCCTAATTTACATATTCAAATTTTTTAAAAAACTCGAAATTCAGTTTTACTGAGTTTCGAGTTTTTTAGGTTATTTATTCTATTATTCGTCTTTTATTCGTCTTTGCCGCAACACTTTTTGTACTTCTTTCCACTTCCACATGGACACAAGTCATTACGACCTACTTTTTTACTCTTTTTTACTGTTGTGTTTGGCTTTTCGTCTGATGAACCACCACTTGTTGATGTTGGGTTAGCCATTTGCTCACGCTTAATCAAAACTGTAGCCTCATCTACTGTTTCTTGCTGTTCCTCGGCAATTTCCTTTTCGATTTCATCGGCACGCTCACCCTTCATTATAGCTTCTTCTTTAGCGGCCTGTAGCTCTTTTATACGCTTTTCTCTAATCTCCTTAGCTTTTTCAACCTCAGCAAGCTGTCTTGACTGAATAGCTGCAATCTTCTTTGGAGCAGATAAGCAAAGCTTAGCTGTATTCTCTCTGATAGAATCAATCATCTGATCAAACATATCAAAGCCTTCTAGTCTATACTCTACTACAGGGTCTTTCTGAGCAAATGCACGCAATCTTATACCCTGCTTTAGGTTATCCATATCGTCAATATGTTGCATCCAATATGTATCAACACTCTTTAGAAGATATACACGTTCCATCTCACGCATAGTTTCTTCAGGAAGTAGCTCCTCGTTTTCTTCGTATATCTTAGTAGCCTTATCCTGTAGGATTTCTATTATCTTCTTGCTGTCCATATCTGCAAGTGCGTCAAGTGTAAGGTCAAGACAATCATCATCCTCTGTAAGCACCCAACCCATATAGTACTCCCTTAGGCTGTCCATATTCCACTGCTCACGAAGAATATTATCATCACAGTATAGCTTAACTGTATCTGCAATATTATCGTTAATCATCTTAACAACAACATCTCTTATATTTTCACCATTAAGAACCTGATCACGCTGTGAATAGATAATCTCTCTTTGCTTGTTCATAACGTCATCGTACTGAAGTACATTTTTACGAATAGCAAAGTTTCTGCCCTCTACCTTCTGCTGTGAGCTTTCAATAATACCTGAAAGTGCTCTGTTTTCTATAGCCATATCATCAGGAGTGTTAAGTCTTGTCATAACAGCTTCCATTCTTTCGCCACCAAACAGACGCATTAGATCATCATCTGTTGATAGATAGAAACGGCTCTTACCTGGGTCACCCTGTCTACCAGCACGACCACGAAGCTGGTTATCAATACGACGTGATTCGTGACGCTCTGTACCGATAATGTACAAACCACCAGCCTTACGAACCTCTTCTGCCTCGTCCTTTAGCTCATCCTTATATTTCTGGTTAAGCTCTTGGAAAGTCTTTCTAGCACTTAAAATCTCTTCGTCTGTTGTTTCTGCATAGCCTCTTGCCTGAGAAATAAGCTCTTCATCAAAGCCATTCTTTCTCATTTCTGACA
>JAXJQK010000234.1:0-6356 GCA_036311185.1 Acutalibacteraceae bacterium
CTTCAACAGAATGATTGATGACGCAAAAAACAAGAAATTTGATTTAATAATCACAAAAGAAATCAGCAGATTTGCCCGTAATACGCTTGATAGTATAGGTTACACCAGAGAATTGAAAAGGCATGGAATTGGTGTGATTTTTATGAATGACAATATAAACACACTCGACGCTGATGCTGAGCTTCGTCTTACGATAATGTCATCAATCGCTCAGGAGGAAAGTCGTAAAACCTCTGACAGAGTTAAGTGGGGACAGCGTAGAATGATGGAACAGGGTGTTGTATTCGGCAGAGATATGCTCGGCTACGATGTCAGGGACGGCAAATTGTACATCAATGAAGAGGGTGCAGAAACTGTAAGATTAATCTATCGAAAGTTTCTTGATGAGGGCAAAGGTACTCATATAATCGCAAAGGAGCTTCGTGAAGCAGGAATCAAAACATCAACCTATATGAAGGATTGGTCATATACCGTTATACTGCGAATCCTGAAAAATGAAAAATACTGTGGCGATTTGGTTCAGCAGAAAACCTATACACCCGATTATCTTTCTCATAGTAAAAAATACAATAAGGGTGAGGTTGAGTATGTAACAATACGAAATCATCACGAGTCTATAATCTCAAGAGAGATTTTTGAAGCTACTCAAAGAGAAATTGAACGCAGAAGAAATTTACACGGAGCAAAAAATGGCTTTGCTAACCGATATGCACTGTCGGGAAAAATAATCTGTGCCGAGTGTGGTTCAACCTTTATTCACCGTAAAAATACTTCATCAAATGGAAATCAGAATGAAAGCTGGACCTGTATCCAACACCAAAAATATGGCAGAGAACGCATAAACAAGAATAATGAAAGGGTGGGTTGCTCTAATGTTTCAATCAATGAAAAGGATATTCGTGCAATCCTGCAATATGTTCTTGCAGATGTATTAACCGATAGAAAAAATATAATTGAAAGTGTACTTGCAACTGTATCAGAGGTTCTCAAATCAGACCATAGCAAAGATAACATATCATACTTTGAAAATGAGCTTGAAAAAATAGAAAACAAAAAAGAAAGGCTACTCGATATGTGCTTATCAGGAGATATAGAAACCACTGATTATCGCAAAGCCTGTGAAAGACTAAAAGCTGAGCACGATAGTTTATCAGAAAAATTGCAAAAAGAAAAAGCCCACAAGCAAAGGCTTATGGACAAAGAAACGATAATTCAAGAGATTAAGACTTATGTAAATTCACTCACCATAGGCGAGGAATGGAACGACACATTTTATCGTAGCATAGTCGATAAAATCTTAATAAACAAAAACCGTGAAATTGATATTCACCTAAAGCTGATTCCAGACAAATGGAATGCAAAAATTCTATGTGGAAAGGCTGAGATTGATAGCTATAATCAAAGTTTTGACAACCAAGGCACCTCTCAACCTATATCAGTCAATACAGCTTTTAATTCAGGGTAGGGCATAGCATATCGTTGAGAAAGATAACGAAGAGATGCTGCTAGTTCACCGTCCGGACCACCATACTGACTTATAATTATCTGAGCCAGTTTTGGGTTCGGATTTTTTATATTAATTGGATATTGTAATTTCTTTTCATATTGCCACATATCAGCACTCCTCCTCTAATGGTGAATCCCAAGGCCATGGGTTTGAAATCCAAGCCCATCGATTTCCGTCATCTCCAGAAGGTACTAGTGGACCAAAACGTCGTTCGTATTCCTTTCGTAGTTCACGGGATTTCATTTCATACTCTTCTATTTTTCGTGCGATAGTAAGATTATCAGGATGTGTGTCAAGAAAAAGGTGTAAATCAGTTAATGCGAAATCGTTTGTTGCAATTTTTCTCATTAATATATCTCGTTCGCTCATTTCATTCCACACCCCTTAAACGGTTTGTTTAATACAGTAAACATTGTTCCACATACAAAGCCTTGTTCAGTAGAAAACATCTTGTCGTTACTTTGAAAAGGAACATAAGCCATCGCTTCTGTTGCATCCTTTGGAAATTTAGACATAGTTCTGTTCATATCTTCCATCTGGGATTTAGATATAGCTCTGTTTATATTTTCAAAGTTGTAGATTTCTTCAAACATTAGACTTCTCCTTTCTTAATTAGGCTTATCCTATAATATGCTGTTATAAGCTTAGGTGTTAAGGAAAATAGACAACTTTAATAAATCTATTTAAATAAACGGAATAAATAACACTTTCTTTTAATATATATTATTAGGAAAAACAAAAGGAGGACAACAAAATGGATAATTGTTCGGTAGAAAGATTTAATGTATGTGCAAAGGGGCTTAACCAAAGATTACAAAATGCTGTAATTCAAATACCAGACCATATTAAGATTCAAATACAAGAAATACATATTAGAGTAAACAAGCCTGTTGCTTTGTATTGTGGTTCTACAACATATTTTCTTACATTAAACAATCAGATTGTTTCTCATTGGTTTAATGATAATATGCTGATAGCCTCACGCAATGATGTTTATGAGTCGTTTCAAAATATTTGCTGTTATTCGGTTTATAGCCGACAAACTGAGATAAATAATGGTTTTATCACTATGAGAGGAGGACATCGTGCCGGAATTTGTGGTACAGCTTTTTATAATGGAGAAAATATTACAGCTATAAGAGATATATCCTCAATCAATCTTAGAGTAGCACGTGAGATAAAGGGTGTTTCAAAGGAGATTCTAAAAAATATTGATATAAATAAAGGTGGTGTACTTATCTGTGGTGTTCCGTCGTGTGGTAAAACAACAGTGTTAAGGGATATTTCCAGAGTGTTGTCAACAGAAAGAAATTTAAAGGTATGTGTTGTAGATGAACGTGGTGAGTTGGGTGGTACATACTCAGGCGTTGTACAGAATGATTTAGGATTATGCGATGTTTTAGACGGTTACCAAAAGCAAGATGGAATTATGCATGCTGTACGCTGTTTATCTCCTAATGTTGTTGTATGTGATGAAATAGGCTCAGATGAAGAGGTAAGAGGAATCAGAGAATGTCTTAACAGCGGTGTTACAATTATAGCTTCTGCACATTGTGCTAATGTTGATGAACTTCTTTCAAAGCCTCAAACCTGTAATCTTATTTCTTCGGGTGCTTTTGAATATATAGTTTTTCTTTCTGATAGAAAATCGCCAGGTGTTATGAAAGAAATGTATATTCTTGAGGAGTTGAAAAGCTATGAAAATAATAGGTTGTATCCTTCTGATAATTTCCACAACGGCTGTAGGATTTTATCTGTCAATGGTACTAAAGCGTCGAATGATGTTGTTTAATCAGCTTGCATTGCTTACAACAAATCTAGCTACTGCTATTAGATATAGTGGTATGGAAATATATATTCTTTTGCAACAGGAGTATAAAAATATAAAGCTTCCTTTTATTTCAGATGTAATAGATAATCTTGAAAAGGGTTTAAGTTTATCTGAAAGCTGGAATAAATCATTGGACAGCCTACCAGTAGGCTATGGTCTTTCTTCAGAGGATAAATTTATAATTACTCAGTTTGGTTGTAAGCTTGGTGCAACAGACACAGAGGGTCAAACAGAGCATTGTAATTATTTTAAAAATATCTTTCAAAACAAGGCAGAATTATTAAAACAGGATTATACAGTAAAATCAAAGCTATATAGAACTCTTGGTTTTTTTAGTGGCTTAGCTATTGTACTTGTAATTGTATAGAAGAATATATTAAAGGGTTGTGAAGAATATGGATGTGGATTTGATTTTTAAAATTGCGGCTATAGGAATAATTGTAGCAGTGCTTAATCAGGTTTTAATACGCAGTGGCAGAGAAGAACAAGCGATGATGACCACTTTAGCAGGGTTAATAGTTGTACTTCTTATGATAGTAAAACAGATAAGTGGATTATTTGAAACTATAAAAACGTTATTTGGTTTGTAAATTATGAATATAACAGGTATATGTATTGTGGCAGTTATAACTGCGATTATTGCCATAGCTTTAAAACAAAGTACACCACAAATTTCTTTGGTATTGTCACTTATAACAGGTGTAATGATATTGATTTCGATAGCTTCATATCTGCCGGTGTTTACTGAAAAAATAGATTTTCTTATGTTGCAAAGCGGAGTGGATTCCGAATATGCAAAGGTTCTTCTAAAGTCTGTGGGTATTTGCTTTATATGCCAGTTTTCATCAGATATATGTAGAGACTCAGGACAAAGTGCTCTAGCAGGTAAGGTGGAGCTTGCAGGTAAAATATTGATACTTGTATCAGCTTTACCTCTAATGGAGGAAATACTGACAACAGCCAATTCCTTGATTAGTGGTTAATGAAGTGAAAAGGTGGTGGTAGTATAAGGGCGGTTATATTTATATTAATTTCATTTATTATTACTTTTTCATCTTCATTAATCGTTTATGCAGATGATGAAAATTCGTTGAATACACAGGATATTTATGATGAACAATATCAGCTTGTAGGTGCAGATGCTTTAATAGATGAATTACCAGTCGAAACCCGACAACAATTAAAAAGCATAGGAGTAACTTCTCCAAGCTGGCAACAGCTTAATTCATTGTCATTTTCTGATATTTTCAGCAGTTTTATGGATACTGTAGGACAACAATCAATAACACCACTGAATTGTGTTGTGAAAATAATAGGTGTTATATTACTTGTTGCCCTTATTAACAGTGTAAAATCTACTATAGCATCTTCATCATTAACAGGTGTACTTAACTCGGTGTCAGTGCTTTCAGTCAGTATTATTTTAATTCAGCCCATAAGCAGTACAATAGAATACAGCTCTACAGTTATAAAGCTATCATCAGATTTTATGCTGATTTTTACACCAATAATGGTTGCTATTATGATTACAATGGGACAATCTATGCAAGGTGCAGGTAGTTATACTATGGTTATGGGTGCAGGTACAGCTGTATCACAAATATCTGCAAATATATTAGAACCTTTACTTAATACATTTTTAGGTATGTCTGTAGTAAGTGGAATTTCACAAAAGGTTAAATTAAGCGGTTTCTGTGAGCTTGTAAATAAACTGGTAAAATGGGTTTTAACCTTTATAATGTCAATATTCACTACAATACTTACTATGCAAAGTGTTATTACAGCATCAGCTGATTCAGCAGGTACTAAAGCTACACGCTTTGCTATAAGTAGCTTTGTTCCACTGGTAGGTGGTGCATTAAGTGAGGTATATCAAATAGTACGTTCCTGTATGGGTATGTTAAAATCAGGAGTTGGTGTATTTGCAATACTTGCAACAGGAATAATTTATTTACCTGCTATAATCTCTTGTGTGTTGTGGCTTGTAGCGATAAATATAGCTGTAGCACTTGCTGAGGTGTTTGATATGAAACAGATTATCAGCTTGCTTAAAAGTGTTGCTACTGTTATAAATGCACTTATTGCAATATTGTTGTGTTGTATGATGATTTTTATAATTTCTTCTGCTGTAATGCTTATGGTAGGAGGTATAGCTTTATGAGTGCAATAACCTCTTGGGCTACAGCTGTATGTGTAGTTGCAGTAATTTGTTCATTGTACGATATGCTTGTGCCAGAGGGAAATACCTCTAAAATGCTCAATTTTGTTTTAGGTATGTTTCTTATAGTTGCCATTTTAATTCCTTTTGTAAACATAGTGAAATCAGAACCATTCAATTTAAAAAATATAGAATTTAATAGTAAAGACTTTACTTTATCAACAGAGAATGATGATTTAATAATTGATGTAGGAAAGTCAACAGTAGAAAAAATAATTTCAGATGCATTAAAAGAAAAGGATATTAACTATAAGAAAATTATTATAGATATGGATAGTTCAAACGGAAACAGCATAGATATTATAAGAGCAAAAATTTATGTGAAGAGTGATTATAGAAATCAACTCATAGATATTCAAAATATTGTAAAAGAAAAAACAGGAATAACACCTGATGTAATAGTGGGGTGAAAATATGGAAGACGATAATTCAGTTGTATCAAAGCTCGATGATTTCACTAAAAATCCTAAATTTGTCAGAATAATAATTATTATAGGTTTAGTGGGAATAGGCTTAATACTTTTATCAGGATTGTTGCCTGAAAAAAGTAATATCGAAGATAATCAGACAAATTCTCAGATTGCTTATGTAAGCCTTGCTCAATATGAAAATAATCTTGAGCAAAGCCTTGCTGATATAATAAGCTCTATAGATGGTGCAGGTAAAACCAGAGTAATGCTTACAATGGATAGCACAGTTGAACAGGTATATGCAACCGATAAAACAATGTCACAAAAGGATTCTATAAACTCAGGCGAAGATACAGAAACCAATAAAGATACATCAGCAAACAGTACATA
>JAXJQK010000235.1:0-4492 GCA_036311185.1 Acutalibacteraceae bacterium
ACAATTAACGATGCAAGTATATACGGATATAACGGTGTTTCATTATTCTCATCAACTGTAAATGAGTCTATAACAAACTTTGTAAACGGTATGGGTATGATAGGCTGGGATGCAGGTAACAGATATTATTACAGCGAAACATCACCTCTTACAAACTCATTCCTAAACATTAAATATCTGCTTGCAAGACGTACCGAGGCTACCGATACCTTAAACTGGACATTACTTGATCAAAAGGACGGTGCAAGCTCATATAAACAAAATAATCCGTTACCGTTCGGCTTTATGGCTAATTCAGATATAAAAACATTTGATTACAACTACGATGTTACAGGTGCAGAGGTACAATCACCATTCGACGCACAAAACAGTCTGTTTATAAAATCAACAGGAATTAACGAAAATATATTCACTCCTCTTAAAGCATCACCAACATCAAGTAGTGACCAATTCAGCGTATCAATAAATTCAAACACAAGCTATACCTGTAATGCTACAAATCAAGGTGGTACATTTACAGCAAAATATACAGTTACAAAGGACAACACTCCTATTTATGCTTATACACGCTGTGAAAGCTGTACAGATAATAAAATAACAATCACACCTGGTACTAAATCAGCTACAACCTACGAAGTTCGATTCCCTTATATTATTTCACTAGGTGTATACAATAAGGGTGAAGTAATAACTGTATCTGTTCCATATGCTCAGGGCACATCTGGCAACTGTAATATGTGGGTATGCGAGCTTAACCAAGAGCTATACGAAGAGGGTATAAACACATTAAAAGATGAGGGCTACGAGATATCAGAATTTGAGGCTTCATCTATTACAGGTAAAATCACAGCAAATCAAGACGATACTATGTATACTTCTATCCCTTACGAATCAGGCTGGAAAGCATATGTAGACGGTGAAGAGGTTGAAATTACACCTATTGCCGATAACGCTCTTGTAACTATAGACTTAAAGGCTGGTACACATACTGTAACCTTTAAATATTCCCCAAAGGGTTTTACAGCCTGTGCTACTGTATGCGTTATCTGCCTATTGATTTTTGTAGCCTTAATAGTTTATGAATCATTCTATCTAAAGAAAAAGAAAAATCGTACACTATTAACACCTCTTGAAGGCTCTGCTTTAGATGAGCTTATCCTAACTACAAACGATAACAACAACACTCAAAAAAAATCAAAACAACAAAAACAGCAAGCTAACAAAAAGAAATAAGGCTGTAAATACAATATGCTCAATTCATATAGAGTAATTTGAGTATAACATAACCCCCGATTGTTCATAACCTTATGTTAGAATAATCGGGGGTAAATTTTATATTCTTCTTTGCTCTACACAATATTTTAATTTTTCAAAGTAATAAACCTCGTATAGTATGAACAAGCATACATCTCCACTCCATATTTCATATCTTTTGATTATATCATCAGATGATGCATCAATATTACATTCTTTTTGTATTTCAGGGGTTACAGGACCTGAATATGTTATTTTTCTCTTCTGATCTATATCCATAATTACTTTTCCGAGTGGTCTTTCACCTTTTACAAGTCCATCTCGTATATCACTATCCAAGCCTTCCCAATTTATATACACCATATTATGAGATACATCAGTCTCTCCGATAAACAAAACTGTTTCTCGACATACCGTATCTCCTTCCCATCTTAGGTTATAGTTTGACAAAGATTTTCCCTGTTCAATAACCTTTACACCTAATTCTTGTCCAATAATCGCCTCTAATAAAACAGTTGTAGAACCTGTATTAATCATAAGCATATTTTTAATAATATCCCAAAATAACAATTCATCCTTCATATTAATTCAACCCTATCAAATAATATTAAATTCCATATTTTAGGATATCAGCTATCTTTTATATTGTCAACATTATTCGATATATTTTTTACATTTAATAAATAATATTCGTTTAATGTTAATACCTATACTTGTTTTAATTCTTATTATAATATTATAAAATATCTATGTAATCAGAAATTGAAATAAGAGCATTATTGCTTTTAACTTTTGGAATCACATTACTCTGTTCTTTACAACAAAAAACCGAGCAACCAAAATTGGTTGCTCGGTTTTGGTGCTGGTGACCGGACTTGAACCGGTACGATGTTGCCACCGAGGGATTTTAAGTCCCTTGCGTCTGCCTATTCCGCCACACCAGCGTTACAAAAGTTATTTTAGCATATAGATAGTACAATTGTCAATACGTATTAAATAAAAAATTTAAATTTTACAAAAGTTTTTTCACAAATAATACTCTTTCATTTCTAAACAGTGGATAAGATTTTCGAGCAGATTTTTTATCTGACGAATAGCATACCACAGCAAGGCTGACGCCTTGCGAGGACAGGCTATGAAGTCAAGTGAAAAATATGCCGAAAAGGTGTCTACCTGTTAGAAATGCAAGAGTATAGATTATCTGTATCAATTTAATAGCGTACTGTTATTTTTTACAATCCTGTATATGTATATTTAAACAGTTATAGGTTTATTCTTAATCCCAAATTATTTAACAATTTATTATCAGTATTAAAATTGACTAAAGCTATAAAAAGATGTAAAATTGTACTATAATATATTATACTCTATGGAGGTAAAAAATGTTTAAAAAAATCATTTCTTTGTCCTTGGCAATAGCTATGCTTACTGCTGTAAGTGGCTGTGATGTTTCCTCTGTATCAAATCAGATTTCTGAAAAAATATCAAACAGTAATAAAATTACCGATTACCCTGTACAGGTAGGTAGAGATAAAATAAATTCAAAGCCTGAAAAAGTACTTGTGCTTGATGACAATGTTGCAGACATACTTATTGCCTGTGGTTATACTGATAAAATAGTAGGCTGTTCAACCGATTGTACACAGGCTGAGCTTACCGATGTAAAAAAATACGGTTCTGACATAAATCCAAGAACTGACATAATATCACAGGCTAATGCAGATATTATCTTTGCTTCTCCTGATGTATCTCACGAGGATTATAAGGATATGAAAGAAAGTGGAACTGTAGTTTTAAGAATAGCACCTGCTAACAGCATTAATAGCCTTGATACTCTATATTCAAATATCTGCACCATAATGAGTGGAAACCTTGAGGGTGACAAGCTAGGTATAGAATACGCTAAGACAGTAACCGACAATATAGAAAAAGCAAATAGTAAGACTGTTGTTAAGGGTTGCTATATTTATGATGTTGACGGACAAAAAGCCGTTACAAATGATATGTTTGAAAATGATATTCTAAAATATGCAGGTGTACAAAATATTGCAACAGAGCTTGATGTAGCAGGAGCTTTACCTGTTTCTAAAATTCTAGCCTCTGACAAACAACAGGGCTTTGCTTTTTATATTCTTTGTGAAAAGGGTATGAAGGATAAAATTCTTAAAAGCGACACCTTTAAAAACGCTAATGTTGTAAATAAAAACAGAGTTATAGAAATTCCTAGTGAATATCTTTTAAGACAGGGTAACTCTGCTATAGCAGGAATTAATTATATTGTAAAAGCAATTCAAGACAACAAGAATATAACAGGTAAAAGCCTTGCAGAGGACTATGGAATTGAAATATTTGATGGTATCTCATATACACTTGATGAAGAAGATAGCTATGTATTTGCTATACAGCAAAGATTAAAGGATTTAGGCTATCTATCTATTGAGCCTACAGGATTTTTCGGTCAGTCAACTGCTGATGCTATTAAGGCATTTCAGATTAACAACGAGCTAAACAGACGTGACGGTGTTGCAGATAAGGAAACTATTGAAAGATTATTTTCAACATCAGCCTTTTCAGCTGTAGTAACAACCACACCATCAGCTACACCAGAAGCAACTACCGAAGCCTCAACCACAGCAACAGAGGCACCAACAATTATAACACCATTTGAATAATTAAACAGAAAGAGATTTTACTATGAATACACAGGAATGTAATGTATATAAAAAATGCAGTGGCTGTCAGCTACTAAATATGACATATGAAGAACAGCTAAAATGGAAGCAGATAAAGGTTGAAAGACTTATGAACTGCTTCAAAAAAGCAAACAGAATAATAGGTATGGAAAATCCATATCACTACAGAAACAAGGTTCAAACACTTTTCCGTGAGGCTAAAAGTGGAAAAATTGTAAGTGGTGTATATCAATCATCTACAAACGGAATTGTTGCTGTAGAAAGCTGTCTTTTAAATAACAAAAGAGCCGACAGAATAGCCATAGCTGTAAAAACAGTAGTTAAAAGACTAGGTATTAAAATATACAACCCAAAAACAGGCGAAGGATTTTTGAAAAATACACTTGTACGTACTGCTCACAATACAGGTGAAAATATGCTTGTATTAGTTACAGCCTATGAGAAATTCCCTAAAAAGGAGCAATTTGTAAAGGAGCTTTTAAAGCTATACCCTAAAATTACTACCATTGTACAGAATGTAAATACAACTCCAAATAAAATGATGC
>JAXJQK010000236.1:0-5445 GCA_036311185.1 Acutalibacteraceae bacterium
CCTCAGGGCTTTAAGCGTGCAGCTGAAACCTGTAGAAATCTTGGTGTAGAGGGAGTTGTAGTAATCGGTGGTGATGGCTCTTTAAAGGGAGCAAGAGCATTAACAAACGAGGGAATACTTTGTGTAGGAATCCCTGGCACAATTGATAATGATCTTGCTTGCAGTGAATACACAATAGGTTTCGATACTGCAATGAATACAGCTATGGAGATGATAGATAGTATTCGTGACACAGCACAATCACACGACCGTTGTAGTGTGATAGAGGTAATGGGCAGAAGATGTGGAGATATTGCACTTCAAACAGGTATAGCAGTAGGTGCTACAGCTATCTTGGTTCCTGAAAAAGAGTTTGACATTGACAAGGATGTTATCGAAAGAATGATAGCAACACAAAAAACAGGCAAAAAACATTTTATCGTAATTGTAGCCGAGGGTGTTGGAAATTCAGCTGAAATCACAAAATATATACAAGAAAAAACAGGAGTAGAAACAAGACTAACAGTTTTGGGTCATGTACAGCGTGGTGGTAGACCTACATTGCGTGACAGAGTTGTAGCAAGTGCTATGGGTCATAAGGCGGTTGAGTTATTGTCACAGGGGATAGGCAACAGAGTTGTAGCTATGACAAATGGTAAAATAGTAGATTACGATATTACAGAAGCTCTTGATAGAAAGAGAGTTTTTGACGAAGAGCTATATCAAATAGCACTTGATATTTCGATTTGATATAGTGATATTTTTACTACTGTACTTAGGGTATAAAAAGACTTGAAATTCTAACATCGGAATTTCAAGTCTTTTTGTTGAATATCGTTATTTGTATTATCTTAAAAAATTATTATACATTGTTATAATTGGAGCTCTTTTTTTAATAATAGATTATATAAGGGGCTGATATGATGAAAAAAATCGTTTTGGAGATAGTAATAACGTTTATTGTTGTGTTTGGAGTACTTTTAAGTGGAAGCTTAGTTAAAAGCAACGTACAAGCAGTTGATGTTTATAAAGTGACCTCGAGTACGGTAGAAGACACTGTAATTTGTTCGGGGAAAATAGAATATAAAGAATCCTGTGCTGTAAGTCCCACAACAGCAGGAATAATAACCAATATTGCAGTAAAAAAGGGAGAGGCAGTAAATAAAGGTGATATTTTATTTTCTATGCTAACAGATTTAAACTCTGAGAATATATCACAATTGAATAATAATTCTTTGAGTGAACTTGTAGATAATAAATCTATAAATGTAAAAGCACCTGTATCTGGTACAATTCTTAATGTAAATATATCGGAAGACGATACAGTTACTGGTGCTATGGAAGTGATTACAATTGTAAATAGCCGTGACCTTTGTGTTAGTTTGCCTGTAAGCGAAAGTAAAATATCAGCACTAAAAGTAGGGCAAAATGTCAATATTACTGGTAGTGCTTTTGATGATTTATACAAAGGTATTATATCGGATATCGATAATGTGGCTCAGCAGGTAGTAACCACTACAGGCAAAGAAACTGCTGTAGATGTTGTTGTAGATATATTAAATCCTGATGATAAAATTAAGCAAGGATATACAGCTAAATGCACGATAACTACAAATGTAAAAGACGATAGTTGTGTTATACCATACGATACAATACAAATTATAGATGAAAATAAAGGAGAAGTCTATTTATATAATAATGGTAAGGTGATTAGAAAGACTGTTAATATAGGTAACGAATACAAAAACGGAGTAGAAGTTCTATCTGGAATAAATAAAAATGATTATTTAATAACTATATCAGAAGATATAAATAAAGCAAACTCGGTGAAAATTAATAAATTGGTGGGAAATAACAATGTTTGAAGAAATTATAGTTTACCCTGCTAAAAGTCTGTTTCGTAAAAAAGGAAGAAGTATTCTGACTATTTTAGGTGTTGCTATTGGTGTGTGTTCTGTTATAATTATAAGTAGTATAGGTACTTTTGGAACTACAGCAGTTAACAATGAATTAGATTGTCTAGGGATGGGTGGATTAACCATAGCAACTAAGAAAAATAATATTGACTTATCTGAAAACGAGCTTAAAGCTATACGAGGTGCTTCGGGAGTAATGTCAGCTACCCCTGTGTATATGGAGAACTCAGAAGCTATATCTTCGTTTGGAAAAAGTGAAAATTCTATAGTTTGGGGAATTGACGATAATGCTAAGGATATAGTATCGTTACAGCTAATGTATGGTAGAGAGATAAACAAATCTGATATTTCTGAAAACTCGTCTGTCTGTATGGTGGATCAGACATTTGCTCAGTCTATGTTTGGTAAGGATAATGCTGTAGGACATAAAATTTCATTGATAATTAAAGGGAATACAGAGATTTTTACTATAATAGGTGTTATAAAAACGGGTAGTGGATTGCTTCAGTCAGCTATGGGTAACTATGTACCGAATTTTGTTTATATTCCATATACAACAATGCAAACCTTAACGGGTGCAACAAACTATTCTCAAATTATAACTAAAGCAAATCCTGAGGTTAATTTAACATCACTTGCAACAAAGCTAGAAAACACTTTAACTTTTTTAAATGGAGCAGACCCTAACAGCTATACTATAACAAATCTTGCAAAACAAAAGGAATCGCTTACAAATATATTGAGTATCGTTACAAGCATTTTATCTGCTGTTGGTGCAGTTTCATTAGTAGTAGCTGGATTAAGTATAATGACAGTAATGCTTGTATCGGTAGGCGAGCGAAAAAGAGAAATTGGTATAAAAAAAGCCATAGGTGCTACCAGATTCATAATAGTACGAGAGTTTTTATGTGAGGCTCTAACTCTTTCTATTATTGGTTGTATAGTAGGAATTTTAATATCTTTTTCTCTGGTTACAATAGGCAGTAAATTATTAGATGTAACCATATCAATTAATTTAAAAACAGTTTCAATTACCTGTCTTTTTTCTGTAGTAATGGGTGCTGTTTTCGGTGCATATCCAGCACTTATAGCTGCCAAGCTAAATCCGGCAGAAACATTGAGGTCTTTATAAAAACGAGGTTAATTTATGAGTTCTTTTTGTAATCCTAATTTACCAATATCTAATGTTACAGATGTTGTAATTTCAGGTGAATACAGCTATATAAAAGATGAACTTAATAGGTTGGGTGTAGCAACAGTTACAACCCAGCCTAGTTTTTGTCTGCCATTCTATGAGCGTTATCATCCTGATATGCAGTTTTCTTATTTTAAAAAAGGAAATGTAGCAATAAATAAAAATACCCCTATACTTGATCAACAGCTTGCAGATATAGGGGTAAAGATAAATTATACATATTCTACTGTTCTTCCTGAATATCCTTATAATACATATTATAACCATATATTACTGGGAGATTTTCTTATTTGTAACGCAAAATATACAGATGAATTTGTTTATAAATATTGCTGTGAAAATAACTTTAAAGTGATAAATGTAAAGCAAGGGTATACAAAATGCTCAACAGCTATTGTAAGTAATAATGCTATTATTACTTCTGATAATGGTATATATAACAGCTGTAAAAAACACATAGATGTATTAAAAATAGACTCTGGTTTTATTAATCTGTATGGATATAACTACGGATTTATTGGAGGATGTTGTGGTAAGCTAAGTAAAGATATTTTAGCATTTACAGGAAAGTTAAATGCTCATAAAAATTATATGGATATAAAAGTATTTTTAAATAATTATGGGATTAATATACTTGAGCTTACAAATAAACCTCTTGTAGATATAGGCAGTATAATTCCAATCAAAGAAATATTATAATATATGAATAATTCTGTTATTGAATTTTAAAAATATAAATATAATGATTGCATATAAGATTATATCTAAAAATTAACACTGATTATTGAAAAATATTCCTACAAATTTTTTATTGACAAGAAGCGTTATTTTTGATATTATAACTATCGAAGACTCGGCTTTTTTGGAAAGTCTGTCAGGGAGAACACGTCACCGACTGAAAGCGTGTTTGAGATGAGTAGTAAGCTTGGGAACACTTCGATTATTATTAAATTTAAATATTTAAAAAGAGGATGCTTTTTTAGTATCAATGCGGGTGGCACCGCGGGTTAAATTTTGTTTACTCGTCCCGGGAATATAGCAATATATTCCTGGGATTTTTATTTTGGGAAATATCAGGAGGTAATTATTATGTACAGAACACATTTATGTAATGACATACGTGAAAAGCATATTGGTCAAACCGTACAGCTTGCTGGTTGGGTTGACGTAGTGCGTGACCACGGTGGCATTATCTTTGTTGACATCCGTGACTATACAGGCGTAACACAGGTGGTTATTCACAATGAAGAATTGCTAAAGGATGTAAACCGTGAAACAGTTATTTCTGTTAGCGGTGTTGTTGAAAAGCGTGACCCTGAAACAGTTAATAGCAAAATAGATACAGGTTTGGTAGAATTAGTTGTTGACAGTCTTCAAATTCTTGGTAAAAGTAAGAATATGTTGCCATTTGATGTAAGAACTTCAAGAGCTATTAAGGACGAATTACGTCTAAAGTATCGTTATCTTGACCTTAGAAATCCCAAAAACCACGAAAATCTTGTAATGCGTTCAAAGATTATCCGTTATCTAAGAAATAAAATGGAAGAAAAAGACTTCCTTGATATGCAGACACCTATTCTTACTGCATCATCACCAGAGGGTGCTCGTGACTTCCTTGTTCCAAGCCGTAAGCACCCTGGCAAATTCTATGCTTTACCACAGGCTCCACAGCAGTTTAAACAGCTTTTAATGGTATCAGGCTTTGATAAATATTTTCAGGTTGCACCTTGTTTTAGAGATGAGGACGCTCGTGCTGACCGTTCACCTGGTGAGTTTTATCAGCTTGACTTTGAAATGGCTTTTGCTACTCAGGAAGAAGTACTTGATATATGTGAAGATGTTATTTACGACACATTTAAGACCTTCTCAAATAAAAAGGTAACAGAAAAGCCATTCAGACGTATCACATATGCAGATGCTATGATGACATATGGTTCTGATAAGCCAGATTTAAGAAATCCACTTGTTATTTGTGATTTAACAGATTTCTTTGCTGATGTTGACTTCCCAGCATTTAAGGGTAAGCCAGTGCGTGGTATTGTAGCTGATTGTAAGGGAAAATCAAAGAAATTCTTTGAGGACTCTCTAAAATACGCTACATCTGATATGGTAGGACTTGGTGGACTGGGTTACATTACTCTAAAAGAGGGCATTTTTGCAGGTCCTATTGCTAAGTTCCTAAGCGATGAGAAAAAGGCAGAAATTACAGAGCTTACACAGGTAAAAGAGGGCGAAACACTATTCTTTATCTGTGACGATAAGAAAAACGATACAGAGAAAAAGGCCGGCTTAATTCGTTCTTGGCTTGCTGCTAAGGAACAGCTTGACCTTATCCGTGACGATGCATTTGAATTC
>JAXJQK010000237.1:0-4730 GCA_036311185.1 Acutalibacteraceae bacterium
AGCCTTTAAAGCCTCGTGATATTTTGCACGACAGGTTGGACAACCGATTGAGTTAATCTCAAGCTGTAAATCAGTTATACCAAGTCTGTCAAATAGGGTAGAGGCAAGGCTGATAATTTCTGCATCAGCAGCAGGGTTAGCGGTGCCGAAAAGCTCAATACCAAACTGGTGGAACTCTCTGTAACGGTTAGCCTGCTTTTTTTCATATCTGTAGCAAGAATCAAAGTAATATGTTTTTATTGGTAAACCATCGTTATATATAGCGTGCTCAAGCATAGCTCTTGCAGCACCTGCTGTACCCTCAGGGCGAAGTGTTATAGATGTACCACCCTTTGTGTTAAATGTGTACATTTCTTTTTGTACAACGTCTGTTGTATCGCCAACACCACGCTGGAAAAGCTCTGTATGCTCAAAAACAGGTGTTCTGATTTCTTTAAAGCCGTAAGTAGCTGCCTCGCTTCTCATAATTTCTTCAATAAACTGCCACTTGTGGCTGTCCTTTGGCAGAACGTCCTCTGCACCATACACCTTTTTAGTAATAAGTGCCATTTTTAATTCCTCCGTTTATATGAAATAAATATTTTATTTGTTTATCTATGTATATACATTCTGGTCATATCAGGCTCACCATCGCCCTGTACCATACAAAGAAATTCCCAACCATATCTTTCATAAAAACCTTCGTGGTCTGTAACAAGATATATTGGTGTTATACCCTTTGATTTCATATCTAAAACTACCATATCAAGAAGTTTACCGGCAATTCCGTTGTTGCGATATTCTTCCTCAGTATATACAGCACAAACATTAGGTGTCAGGTCTTTTCTATCGTGAAAGTCATTTTCAATTACACCCAATCCACCAACTATTTTATCTCTATCTAAGCAAAGATACCAACCATACTCGGTGCGTTTACTGAGGTATTCGTCCATACATTCAAGATAAGCCTCCTCAGGTATACCCCATTTGCTGTTAAACCATTTAGCAGCTTCAAGCTTTTTATCAGGGATATCTCTTAATGTAATATAATTAAATTCATTCATAAATAAAAACCTCTAATTAAAAATTATATAAAATAGGGGTAGAGCCGAAGTCTACCCCTACCAATTTTCTATTTTACTATAATATCGCAAAAGTTACAAGATATTTGAAATATTATTTAACGATATTTCTCCAATCAAGGTCGCCACGCTCAAGACCATGAATAAGCATTTCTGCTGTTGCAATATTTGTAGCTACAGGAATGTTATGCATATCACAAAGTCTTAGTAAGTTCATATCATTAGGTTCCTGAGGCTTTGGATTAAGAGGGTCTCTGAAAAACAGAAGCATATCAATCTCATTGCAAGCAATTCTTGCAGCAATTTGCTGGTCACCGCCCTGTGTACCACTTAAAAATCTTTGAATTTCTAAGCCAGTAGCTTCAGAAACAAGCTTACCTGTTGTACCGGTAGAGCAAAGTGAATATCTGCTTAAAATACCACAGTAAGCAATGCAGAACTGTACCATTAATTCTTTTTTCTCGTCGTGTGCGATTATGGCAATTTTCATCATAAATCCTTCTTTCTAATAGTATTGGGTAAAATGTAATGGGCTTATGATATTAGTAGTGGAATATTTTCTCCGTCAAGTCTAGCAGCTATTCTGTCTATAGCCTCAAGTGCTGTACAACGTTTTTTGTAGGCTAAGCCTTTTTGAATAGATGCTACTACTTGTCTGTTTTCTGTTATTATGCCGATAAGCTGTATGCCCGACTCATCAATAATAGCATCAAGGTCAGGGTAGAAGGCAAGCTCCTTAAACATAGTTCTTGAAAATCTATTAATAATCAGTCTTATATTTTCTTTACCAATTTCAGTGAGTTTTTTTCTTACATTTACACAACCACGCAAGCTGGTAGGCTCTGTATTGGCTATTACAAGACACATATCAGCTGGTAAAACAGCAGTGTCAAAGCCTTTGCCTACACCAGCAGGTGAGTCTATAATAATGTAATCGTATTTATCCTTCACATTGTCAGTAAATTGTTTTAATATAGCAGGGCTAAGCTCGTCCTCTGCGTTTTGTGGTGCAGGTATAAGGCTTAAACCTTCGATATGGTTACACGGATAAATTATTTGCTCAGCTGTGCAATTACCACACACAGCGTCAGCAATATCGAACACCAAACTTTTACTGATGCCCATCATAATATCCAAACCACGCATACCAGAGTCGCAGTCAATTAATAAAACCTTATGTCCTCTTTTAACCAATGCTGTACCCAGCGTAACGCACACAGTAGATTTACCGGTACCGCCTTTACCTGATGCAACAGAAATAATTTTGCCCATAAAAACGCCTTTCATAAAAATTGTAACAGAAAGCAGACTGTTACCCACATTGTTATGAATTTATTTTAACAGAAATATCCCTATAAGTCAAATGGATTTTCAGTGTTTTTTTGAGTAACTTGCACACTTTTTTCAAAATAGTGTTTTTTTCAACATTTAATAAAATTAAGTTAATATTTATTAACGATAAAATTTTTGGTTTAGGGTTTAAAAAGGAGAGATTTTTTGGTATAATATCGTGTAAGAGTAAATTTGTACTATGAAAAAACTTATAGAAAGAGGAAACAAAATGGATAATAAAACTGTTCGTACCAGATTTGCACCTAGTCCTACAGGTTTTATGCATATAGGCAATTTAAGAACTGCACTGTATGAATATCTTGTAGCAAAAAGTCAGGGTGGAGATTTTGTACTTAGAATTGAAGATACAGACAGAGAAAGATATGTAGAGGGTGCTGTTGATATAATATACAACACACTTAAAACAGCAGGACTAAAGCACGATGAAGGTCCTGATAACCCTGGTGAATTTGGCCCATATGTACAAAGTGAAAGACTTAATATGTACAAGCCATATGCTGAACAGCTTATAGAGCAGGGTAAGGCTTACCGTTGCTTCTGCACAAAAGAGCGTTTAGATAGCCTGAACGAAGATAGCATTGGTGGTGGCTACGATAGACACTGTAGAGATTTACCACAGGAGGAAATCGACAGACTTCTTGCAGAGGGTGTACCATATGTAATAAGACAGAAAATGCCACTAGAGGGTAGCACAACCTTTACAGATGCTGTATTCGGTGAAATTACAGTTGATAACAGCGAGCTTCAGGATCAGATTCTTATTAAAACAGATGGCTTCCCAACATATAATTTTGCAAATGTAATAGATGACCATACAATGAACATAACACACGTTGTTCGTGGCTGTGAGTATTTAAGCTCAACACCTAAGTATAATCTTCTTTACGAGGCTTTCGGTTGGGAAATTCCAACATATATACACCTACCACTTATTATGGGTAAGGACGAAGAGGGCAATGTTGCTAAGCTGTCAAAAAGACACGGCTCAACAGGCTTTGAGGATTTAATAAACGAGGGCTATTTACCACAGGCTATTATTAACTATGTAGCTTTATTAGGCTGGTGCCCTACTGATAACCAAGAGATGTTTACACCTGACGAGCTAATTAAGGCTTTCAATATCAGTGGTATAAGCAAATCACCATCAATTTTTGACTATGCTAAGCTAGAGTGGTTCAATGGCGAGTACATTCGTGCAATGTCAGTTGAAGAATTTACAAGCTATGCAATGCCTTACTATAAGCAAGCTATAACAGAAAAAGAGCTTGACTGGGGCAAGATTACAGAAATTCTTCATCAACGTGTAACTAAGTTTAATCAGATACCAGAAATGATAGATTTCTTTAATGCGTTGCCAGAATATGAAAATGATATGTTCATAAATAAAAAGAGTAAGACAAATCTTGAAAATGCACCTGTTATGCTAAAGGCTGTAACAGATAAGCTAACAGCAATGGAAAGCTGGGATAAAGACAGTATTCACGATTGCCTAATTAATCTTGCAACAGAGCTTGAGGTTAAGAATGGTACTGTTATGTGGCCTGCAAGAATTGCTGTTGCAGGTAAAAAAGTTACACCAGGTGGTGCTGTTGAAATTCTTGATATTCTTGGCAGAGAAGAGTCACTAAGAAGACTTAATATCGGTCTTGAGAAATTAGGAGTATAATACTATTTCATTTCTAACAAGTAGACATCTTTTCGGCATATTTTTCACCTGACTTCATAGCCTGTCCTCGCAAGGCGACAGCCTTGCTGTGGTATGCTATTCGTCAGATAAAAAATCTACTCGAAAATCTTATCCACTGTTTAGAACTGAAATAGTATAAATTATTAAGTAAGGAGATAGAGCAATGGCAGATGAAATAAAAGAAGAAAAAGTAAGTAACTGCAATTTTATACACGATTTTATTGACGAGGATATTGCAGAGGGTGGACAGTTTGAGGGTAAAACAGTACACACTCGTTTTCCTCCAGAGCCAAATGGTTATTTGCATATAGGTCACGCAAAGGCGATCTGTATAGATTTTGGTACAGCTGAAAAATATAACGGTATGTGCAATCTTAGAATGGACGATACAAACCCTACAAAGGAAGATGTAGAGTATGTAGATGCAATCAAAGAGGATATAAGCTGGCTTGGATTTAAATGGGATGATAGATTCTATTATGCTTCTGAATATTTCTCAAAGATGTATGAGAGTGCAGTAGAGCTTATCAAAAAGGGATTAGCTTATGTATGTGAGCTTAACGCTGAGGAAATGAGAGCACACCGTGGCGACCTTTCAACACCTGCAACAAGTCCATACCGTGACAGAC
>JAXJQK010000238.1:0-12591 GCA_036311185.1 Acutalibacteraceae bacterium
ATAAAGAATATGGCTATTAATTACTATTGTCAGGAATAATTAAATCAGAGTGAGTGCACTTTTATAATTTTTGACTTGCTTGTTGTTTGGAAGTTTGTATACTTCTGTAAAGAGCGGTAGTTCCTAACATTAGGTAAAATTTGTAAGCTTGCTGATTACCTTACAGATATAAACAAACAGGCAGTAGAAATATATCAGTTACTTGTAAAATAATTTGCCCAAAATGAAGAAGTAACCGAACAACTTAAGTGAAAAAATCCTATGCACTGGATACAAGAAATGAACAATATCCGAAATCGTGCAGGTGAGATTATAAACAATGAAATAATGTATGTTTAATCAAGGATAGCGACAGGGAATTAATACATCTCTGTTGCTATTTTATTTGCAATTACATTAAAAAACAATAAGTTTGTTTCTTCAATCTTGCTTTATATATTGGTGTAACGTAAGATAAAAATAAAAAAGAGTGTAGCTTTTTATATGTGTTGTGGGTGTTATTAGCAGAAAGGAGGAATTTTATGGACTATGCAAATGGAAAAATTGAAGATGTAATTAAAGAGTATTCCACAATGGTGTATCGCCTTGCTTTTGCTAAAACAGGAAACAAGTTTGATGCAGATGAGGTTTTTCAAGAGGTGTTTTATAGATATGTGAAGAAAAAGCCTCAATTCAAAGATAAAGAACATCAAAAAGCTTGGTTATTAAGGGTGACTGTGAATTGCTCTAAAAAGCTTCTCAAGTCTTCATGGAAAACAAAAATCGTTTCACTCGAAAATGCAGATGATTTTGTAGTGGAAGAACATAGAGATTTACATAATGAACTCTCGTTGTTATCTCCAACTTATAGAGAGGTTATACACCTGTTCTACTATGAAGATATGAGCACGGAACAAATAGCTAAATTACTCAATCGCAAGACATCTACAGTTAGAACACAGCTAACCCGTGCTAGAGCTATGCTGAAAACTTTTATGAAGGAGGAAGATTATGTTTAGAGATACATACAACAGCTACAACGAAAATATTTCCCCGAGAGATAAGCTCATTGCAGATACAATAGATAAAATCAATGCAGAAAATATCACAAATGCAAATAAAGTAATAGGTTTTAAAAAGCCATTCGCTGTTGCCGCTGTTATTATAGTAATTGTGATTGCCATGTTTTCACTGCCTGTTGTTGCGGTGCAGATTGACCCTTTATATAATATTATGTATCGCTTCTCACCAGGGTTTGCTCAGTTTTACACACCTATTAACGAGTCATCAATGAGTAATGACGTTAAAATGGATGTTCTTGCTTGTTATGTTCATGAAGATACAATAGAAATATATTTAACAATGCAGGACTTAACAGGTGAACGATTCGCTGGTAGTGTTGATCTTTATGATAGTTATTCCATAAATACTCCTTGCGATAGCTCCGCTAACTGTAGACAGATAAGTTATGACGATAAAACAAAAACCGCTGGCTTTCTTATTACTGTTTCTCAATGGAACGATGAGGATATAGTAGGAGACAAAATTACTTTCACAGTTAAAGAAATTATCAGCGATTTCAAAGAATACAGCCTAAATGTGCCTATGGATTTAAGCAGTGTAACATCAGCCCCAAAAACGCAGGAGGTATATATTAACGGTGGAAGTATGCTTGAATACAAAGACTGTACCGATGTACTTGTGCCTAATACACCTTACGAAGAGTTTAAGGTTGAGGGAGTAGATCTGACAGGTATAGGCTATATTGACGGAAAGCTTCATATCCAATATGGAGTGAAAGATGTATTGAAGTACGATAATCATGGTAGCTTTTACCTTGTTGATACTACAAATGACAAGGTAAAGCCTATTTATTCTGAGGATGATATTTATTTTTGGGATAGAGATAACAATATAAGGTATCACGAGAGTGTATTTGATATATCGCCTAAAGACCTTGAAAATTACAAGCTTTTCTGTCAGTTTTACACCACAGGCGAAAATATTAAGGGCAATTGGAAAGTAACTTTCCAAGTAGAGAATAAAGGCGAATATATACCTTCGGAAGAAGATGTAATGTATGTTGCTAGAGATATAGGTTTATCAGATATAGAAACGATGAATATCGGAGCTGAATTGCCAAAGCTTTTATATGCTGATGAAGATAAGGTTATCATCAATGGCACTTGTGGAATAGTTGTGTATGACCTTAATGAAAAGTGTATTACTAACAGATTAAGTGCCGATGAGTTAAAGCAAAGAGGAATTTTTAATGCGTTGGCTTTTTCCTCTATGAACGGCAGATATGTGTATATCTATGACTTTGAGGAAAGTTCTCATAGTGCCTTGGATGAGCTTATGCTTTATAAATACAACTTGTTTTATAACTCTTTATCTCAAAGAAAAGGGCTGGTTGAGGATGTTTATCCCAAACAGGAATTTGGATTTTCTGCAGAGGATAGGGAGTATATGGATAATAGTAAGTTAACAGGTTCTTTATCTGTTAATAGGGACAATGATTTTATCTTTTTGCAGGCAGATACCGATTGGAGTATGAGCAGTTTGCAAATAGTCATCTGTGATTACGATACTGGAGAAAAAGAAATCATTGATGTTTTTGAATAAAAATAGATTTTTGTGTTCGAATTTTGATTTTTGGATTTAGTGTTGTTGGTGGATTAATCTTAGTATATTTGATGTTAAATTAATTTTGCTTTCAATTAAAGTTAAAGCGATAACAAGATAAGCGTATAGGGACTTAACATGAAAAGATTATTAAACAATATGTCTATATGCCAGTGGTAAAAGTAATATAAAATATTGAGTAAACACTTATCAGTATTGATAGGTGTTTATTCTTGCTTTCTATTACAACAGTTTGATGACACAAGAGAATTGTTATTAGGAATAGGTGAAAGGGGATTTAAATATCTTATAGAAATCAAGTTTTATATCATGCTTTTAAGTTCTTAATATGCCTTTTTAATAAAGCTCAGAGTACTCGAAATAGATAAAACCGTGTAATGATACTCAACCTCTTATTTTTGAAACATTAAGCGTAACAGGCAAGGAGGAAGAATTATCTGTAAAAATTAACGCAAAGGAATTCAGAGTTGACACAATTTATTTGCTAATGTATAATATAACTGAAGATAGGCATATAGCTTATCGTATGAGAGTTTACAGGCTCTTGTAAAAAGAGGTGAGTCCTACCGTATAAGTGGAAGTCGTACAAGAGGTGAGTCCTACCGTATAAGTGGAAGTCGTACAAGAGGTGAGTCCTACCGTATAAGTGGAAGTCGTATAAGAGGTAGTTCCTACTGTACAAGTGGGAACTGTTAAATTGGGACTGTGTTTACGCAGTTCCAATTTTTTAGATATTAACCCAAAATACTTTGTTTGATATGTTGACACAATTTATTCGCTTATGTATAATATAACTGAAGATAGGCATATAGCTTATCATATGAGAGTTTACAGACTCTTGTAAAAAGCGGTGAGTCCTACCGTAAGTGGAAATGATAAGAGCGGTGAGTCCTACCGTAAGTGGAAGCGATAAGAGCGGTGAGTCCTACCGTAAGTGGAAACTATTAGAAGCTGTGTGAAAACACAGCTTTTTTGTTATATTGACATAATTGAGTTGTTTGTGTATAATAGAGATGTCGATAAGCGTAGGCTTATCGTATGGAAGTCTTCGGATTTTTGTAAAGAGCGGTAGTCCCTACCATTAAGTGGGAGTTGTAAGAGCGGTAGTCCCTACCAATTAAGTGGGAGTTGTTATATCTGGACTGTGTTTACACAGTCCAAATTCTTTTGAGAAAAACTCTTGTTTAATATATTGACATAATTCACTTCTTTGTGTATAGTAACATGTAAGTAAGTTGATACTTACAAACGTAAAACCTTACCGAGCGAAAATGGGAGCTATACAAGATGGGAGCCCTACCATACAAAATAAATGGGAGCTATATAAGATGGGAGCCCTACCATGCTAAAGTAGGTATTATTAACGACTGTGTAGAAACACAGTCTTTTTTATACATAAAATAAAGCTATCGTAGAAACGAAAAGCTAAAAAATCTAAAACAAATATCATCGGGAAAAAGAATACGAATTACAAAAACTGCTGTATTTACAATTTGGTAAGTACAGCAGTTTTTGCATTTGAACAATATTATATTGTGTTATTTTTTTGTTCGTATTATGGCTATTTATAATCAATCTAGTGTAATAATTACTTTAGCATGTAACTTGTATTTAATTATCCCAATACTTGAAATAAGTCTCATGTTTTGTTACATGATTTTCTGGCTTTTGGAACATCTTTAAATCAGATGTAAAGCATCTGACGGAATATTATTTCTTCAGCTCTGGCTCTGAGATTGTTTACTAATCCGCAATAAGTGTTGATATCACCATTTTTTAAGGTCAATTGGATTTCCTTGTCACACTGTTCCCAGTACTTAACCTGTTTATTAACTGCATTATTAACATTAGCTATTCTGCGTGATATATGTAGATAAAATCTACCATCATTTAAAAGCTTTTGTAGTTGTGCGTGTTGATGATAATACAGATAGTTTGTATACATGCCTTCAAGATCATCGATTCTGCGTATGCTGTATTCTTTATATCTTTCGTCATAATGATAATAATAGAATACCTTTAACGCAGGTTCGTTCTTAAACTCCATAAGTGCATACTTAGGTATATATGTATTATCTTCGTAAATAACCATCTCGCTCATAAGATGGTTATTTTCTTTGTTGAAATGTTTAAGAAAATAATTAATAGTCATAAAAATTCTCCTTTAGAATTATAGTGTGCCTGTAAAACCTGTTTAATTACTATATCGTTTTTAGGAGAGATTACTTGTCCAATATTCACATCATTAAAGTGAATTTATCATCGATGCTTTTTAATTCCTTGTTTAAGTCTATAGATTTATTGAAAATACGATTATGGGTTAAGATTAATGAGTGAATCATTCATCCTTGAGAAAGTAATGTTACTCCATTTTTCATAGTGATGTTAGTCTTATAAATCCGATTTTTTTGTTTGGATACAGGTATATTCAGAAATTGTATCTGCTTTTGTCAAATTAGAATGGAGCATCTGGTAGTTTTGACATTGCTTCATTTATCATTTCCCATTCTTCTTTAGTTCGCAGGCTTGAATCAATTTCAGGCTCTTTCTCGTATGTTCTATTGCTTTCTGCAAAGTACACATCATTTGCAATTACCTCTGTAATCTTGCAAACAGCATTATCCTTGTTGATGTAGTGTCTGTTTTTCAGATAGCCTGACACCACAATTTTTTCACCCTTGTGCATATACTTTACAAGAGCTTCTGCCTTTTTGCCCGAAATAACGATTGGGAAATAGTCTGCTTCTTCATTTTTTGTATCATTAATTGCAAGAATTATATTGCAAACGGGTGTATCATTTTTGGTTTTCTTTAGCTCTGGGTCAGCAGTAAGTCTGCCCATTAAATTTACTTGGTTCATTATTTATCTCTCCTTGATGTATAATTTATTTTTTAATGCCTTTTGCATCGAATTTTGCAAAATTTTCTAAAACATTTTCAGAATACAGTTCTCCGTTCTCGTATTCTTCATCACTATACCACATACATTTTATGAGGTATGGCTTGCACCAGTCAGCATCATAAAGAACATTAATAACTCGCCACATTCCTCCGTAATCTTTACTGCGACCCTTATCACGATATACTATCGTATTATCTTCTGTTGGTATTTCTTGCAAGTCAAAGAGTTCAAAATTCTTTTGGATAGCTTCGTAAATGCTTTCAGGTGTATATTCACCTTTTTCCTTTATTTTTTCTTCGTCCAGTAGAATTTCTACTTTAAACATAAAATCAGCTCCTTATTGTTTGCTAGGCTGTATTCCTCTAGTGCTTTAGTGCTTAAATCAAAAATTATAGCTTTTCTCATAGTTCTATCTATTCACCTTGAATTTGCTCAAAATTTCTAACACATTTTCAGAATACAGTTCTCCATTCTCATATTCTTCATCACTATACCACATACATTTTATGAGGTATGGTTTGCACCAGTCAGCATTGTAAAGAATATGAATACCTTTCCACAATCCACCATAATCGGTATTATTACCTTTATCTCGAAACATTATGGTTTTATCGTTTGTTGGTATTTCCAATAAATCAAATTGTTTAAAATTCCTCCTGACAGCATCATAAATGCTTTCAGGAGTATATTCACTTTCTTTTTTTATTTTTTCTTCGTCAAGTAGGATTTCTACTTTCATCATAAAATCATCTCCTTATTGTTTGCTAGACTGTATTCCTCTAGTGCTTTAGTACTTAAATCAAAATTTATAGCTTTTCTCATAGCTCTATCTATTCACCTTGAATTTGCTCGAAAGTTCTAACACATTTTCGGAATATAGTTCTCCGTTCTCATACTCTTCATCACTATACCACATACATTTTATGAGGTATGGCTTGCACCAGACAGCATCAGTTATTGTAATAATACCTTTCCACATTCCACCATAATCTCTACTATGACCTCTGTCACGAAACACTATCGTGTTGTCATTCGTTGGTATTTCCAACAGATTAAACTGTGTGAAATTCTCTCTGATAGCTTTATAAATGCTTTCAGGAGTATATTCACCTTTTTCTTTTATTTTTTCTTCGTCCAGTAGAATTTCTACTTTAAACATAAAATCAGCTCCTATATTTTTAAAATTTAATTTATTTGCTTATTTAGCAGATAAAGCTCTCGTTTTTTGCTGTTTCAAAAACGAGGAAAAATATTTTGATCAAATGATGTGTCTTCTATCAAGTAGACAAGCAGAATAACAAACGTTGTTTAACAGAATGATTTTACCTCCTGTACTTATGCTCTGGTGTTGCATAAGTAATAGTGCTTTTTATTACTGTAATTAGAATATGTACTGTCTAGCAAGTTAGCTATACTATCATTCGCTATCTTAGTTACACTCAGAGAGAATCAAATATCAAAGATAACTCTTTAGGATAAGTTGTTGTTATATAGAGTTGGTGTTTTGTATAATTCTTATTGACGATGTATGAATTTATAAAAATGTTATTAGAGGTACAATTATACTTGATAATGATATCATTGTCAGGTATAATTGATGTTTTTATTATTAGTTTTATTATTGACTTTGCAATGCTTGAGATATATAATATTTATACAAAGCAATGTGAGCATTGTCTTGCATAAATATGCTTTTTAAGGAGCTTATTTTTTATGAAAGAGTTTACTTGCCAAATGTGTGGCAATAAATTTAGAACAACGGCAAACAGGGCAAGCTACTGTCCAGATTGTCGAAAGAAAAGACAACTGGATAGAGCTAAAATCTATAATCAAAAAATCAAGAATTGTGAAAAAACAAGAACAATAGGCGAACCTGAAATATGTCCAGAATGCGGTAATACATATATTCTAAGAAGTGGTAGTCAAAAAGTATGTGAGAATTGCAGAAAAAAGTATACAAACAAAAAGAAGATAAAACCAAACGCTGACTACAAAGCAAAGAATTATGATACTTGTATTTTCTATCTAAAAAAAGGAGAGAAGCAGGGAATTCAAGAATATGCTGAAAAGAACGGAATGAGCTTTAACGAGTTTGTAAATCTTTCTATTAAGACATTTATGGAAAACAATAAAGAAAATAACAAATAAACTACGCTAGCTTTTTATTAGAGTAGTTTTATCAATGGGGTTTAGATTTATTAGTTTAATTATAAGAGATTGCAGCGACAAATAGTTCTTTAAGGAGAGCCAATTTCTGTAATTACAAGTTCTGTAAAATGTAACGATTAAGAACCGATTCTTATAATTAACAAGTTCCGTAAAGTGTAAGGTTTGAGAACTGGTTCCTAAAACCAACAAGTTACGCAAGATGTATTGGTTAGGAACCAGTTCCTAAAAACTGCAAGTTGTGTAAGGTGTAATGATTGGGAACCAGTTCCTAAAAGTCTCAAGTTCCTTATATTGCAAACCTTGATTTAATATAAGAGCATAATGATTGACAATTAAAAGTGGTAATCGGACTAATAACAACAGCAACAACAATTCAAACAATACATCCACAGGCAACACCAACACAGGTGCAACTATACAAAATAAGACTGTGAATAACAATACAAACAATAATAATACAGGTAATTCAACTCCTCCAAAGGTTTGGCAAGAAGCTGAGTATAAAACTGTTCATAATCCTGTTGAAACAAAGAAAGTATGGGTAGTAGATCAGGAAAGCTATACTTACGAAGAGCCTGTGTACGAGAGTGACAGTGTTTATATTTGTAATGATTGCAATTTAGCTTTTACTGATGATTATACATTAGATGAACATTTAATATATGAATAAAAAATAGTGGTAAAGCAAGTTATCGTGTTGAGTATCAACAAATTCAAATAGGTACAAAAATTGTAGCCGTAGAGGAAAAAGGAAACTGGGAAACTCAAGTAGTTAAAGAAACTTGGGATGAGAAAGTGCTAGTAAGGAAAGTAGGGTATCATTAATTATCCAGCCGTATTATTCAGTACACATTACCTATATATTTAAAGGGTCTGTCTTACTGGTGATTAGTAAGACAGACCCTTTTTATTTTTTATAGATATAAGTATATAACTATTAGCTGTTAAAAATTTACGAGCGTATTGCCTTTATTAATAAATCCTCCACTATTTAAATCAAAATCAGAAAAACCCTGACAAACATTTATACATAGATTATTATCTATGCTATCAGCAAGGATAAAATAACCGATATGTACTGTTGTTTCACTATTTGCAGAAATATCAATATAGTTTGGATTATTGGTGTTTTCGTTTGAAAAATCGTCGTAAATCCATTCGGTAAGACTGTAACTGTGATTTTCATCATATGAGATATTATCGTACTGATTATACAGATTTTCAATCTTATTTAACATACTTAATCCTGATTTATTAACAATGCTATGATAAATACAGTAATCATTTATGTCTGTGTTTGATGTGTTTTTTAGTGTAACTGTTTCGTAGACATATTTTAAATCATATTTTTTTATTTCTTGAATAGTTGAAAGTGAATTAATCCCATCACCTCCACCGTAACAGGTAACCTCCAACGGTTTAATCTTACCATCTTCGTCTAGATATTTTTTCTTGAAATCCTCATTCATCATACTTAGGTTATCAGAAATTTCAACGCTGTTAACAGTAAGTTCAATATGATTTTCATCTTCTAAATAAATAGTATCTCCTATTTCAAAAAATCTATTATATTTTTCGCTGTAGGCATTGTTATACTCAGAGAAATTATAATAGTGTGAGTTATCCTCTATAATATCATCACTCCATTTACAAACAATAGGAAAGCAATCATTCTTTGTCCCTTTTGAAAGAGTAACGCTGGCAAGAATTTTATATAGTTCTTCCTTAGAAATATCTGTACCTACATAACCATTAAGCATATAATCAAAATCAGCAAAATACATATAAAAGCATTTGTCAATTTCAGGATGTTCTTTAGTGTAATCCTTATAAATCTGCTTTTGGATATAAAGCAGATCGTTTCCGTTGATTGTTGTAAGTTCACTATCTATAACATCCGTGTTATCAGCAATAATCTTATCGCAGTCGGATACATCGTACAAAATAAGTGATAAACCACCCATAGCGTAGGTATCGGAAAAACTATATTTACTCTCATTAACAGAGGTGAAATTGTTTGGTAGATAATCAAATTTTACTTTGATGTATTCGTAATGATCAATTTCACTTGATTTTTCTAATTCAAGAGTATTTTTATCAAGTATAAGTTTTTCTGAATACTTTCCATTTTTCTCAATATACATATTATAAAGTTTAGAGACTGCACACACACTTACAGTTGATGTTACTATAAGTAGAACAGCGACCAATAATGTTGTGAATTTTTTCGATTTCTTATTAGAAATCTTGTTTGTTGCATTAGTATTAAGCAATTTTTCTTTAAACTCATCAGATGGTATAATATTTTCAAATGTTTCTTTATACAATTCTTTATTCGTTTTCATTTCGCCAAACCTCCTGAAGTATATTTTTCAGTTTGGTTCTTGCTCGTAGTAAACGAGTTTGAACCGTAGTTTCTTTCACTGAAATAAGTTCTGCTATCTCTTTTACAGAATAATCCTCAAAGTAATACAAATGGACTACCACACGATATTTTTCGGGAAGAGACATTATAGCTCTATAAAGCTCATAATGCTCATCTTGCTTTTCTAGTGTATAATAGTTATCACCTTTAAATTCATCAAATAAAACAACTTTTTTATTCCAAGAGGATAGGAACATATGCTTACAATTATTAACTGTCATTTTAACAAGATAATTTTTCATATGTTCATCACTATCAAAGGTTTTATTTACTTTATAAAAACTTAAAAATGTATTCTGTACCACATCCTCAGCATCTTGTCGATTTATACAATAACTGTAGGCTATTTTGAAAAGAGAGTCAGTATACAAATTTACAGCTCTTATGTAATCTTTATCATTCATTACCTCTTTCCTTTCTTATTAATAACAATATTGTTATTAATAAATTTTATATTTCAAAAGTACTTTCGCTTATATTAGTCCTTTAAACTTAATAATATCACAAAATATTTAATTTTTTTGTTAGTAAGGTAGTTAGTTCTCCTTTTAGAATATTAATTTTATTTCTGAATAGGATATATTTGTTACGGAATATGAAAGGTTGTTCTAACGTGAGACGAAAGAACCCCCGAAGAGCCACAAAGTGCAGTTCTTCGGGGGTTCTTGTCATTTAGAGCTGACTAAACTTTAGATTAGTTACCCATCATAGTTTGTCTATCCGTTTAAAGATATAATATGAGATTTACTAGTCACAACAGATATTATATCATGATGAGAAAACATAAGGGATATTTATAAAAAGTGATAGTTTGTTTTGTTGCCCTAGTTTTCTAAAATGGAAAACATTTTTAATTATACCGGAGCAGGTTTTCTGTTTTCAATATACTGATCTATATCATCTATGATATAGTTTGTGCCTGTTGTATGCAAAGCTTCAAAACAGGAGTAGATATAATCCCACACACTATATTGGCTGAACAGTTCAGAGACCTGTTTGCCAGTTAGCTTCTTTGCTGATTTATACTGCTCAACGCAATAAATCAAAAAATCGCCTTGTCTGCTCATTCTCATCCCTCCGGAAATGTAATATTACCTGTCTTTTGTTCTTCATCAAACATAGTAAAAAGGGCCAGTGGACTAAGATGCCACATTTTAGTATTTTCTTGTTCTAACAACGAATACACTTTAGATTCATAAAAAATTCTTGTTGCTGTTACTTCATTCATTTCGTAATTTGAAGTAATCAAACTTATTACTTTAGGAACAATTAAAACAAGCATAGCTTCAAACTTTTTCTGTTCCATTAAAATTCCTCCTTGGGTACTGTTCCGATAAACTTCAGAAAAGAAAGTGCTTTTTCTGAGGTAAGTACCAACTGATTATATAGTTTTTTGACTTTCAAAGCTTCGATAGTTTGTTCTTTAGAAAGAACAGCCGAAGTATAGAGAGTAAAGGTTGTATAAACATCATCATTGGCAACAGGACCATATATGAAATCATAGTGATCTCCTATATATTCTCCTGCTCTGTTGTCAGATACGAAATCCAACCACGATTCATCAGGTGCATCAAATCGCAACACAGAACATTCAGCAAAAGCTTGTTTTTCGTTAATTTCATAAATACTAACAGTAGGTAAACCTTCCTTGCGGCGTTTGGTTACTTTGTCAGCAAATCCGATTGCTTGAGTTTTATTTGTGGTGGTATAGAAGCCATATCCGAAGTCAAGAAAACGGTTTTGTGCAATAAGTTTTGGTTCTGATACTGCCAGGTTGCTTCCGTGATACAAAATCATAATTCTTTCCTCCAATACTTTATCAGTAATCTTTATTCATATTATACACAACATTTATTTGGCTCGCAATAGTTTGTTGGGTATGCGTTTAATCTAAAAATGCAAGTTCCATAACTTGAAAAATTGAGAACCAGTTCCTAAAATTTGCAAGTTCCGTAAGATGTAAAGATTAAGAACCAGTTCTTAAAAATTTGTAACTTACACAACTTGAATTTTTAAAATAATTATTAATTTTAATACTCTTTGTATAAAAAGATTGACATTTAAAAACCGTAGATATATAATACAGGCAAGATAGTATGTGAATTAGTGTGATTTGTATATGTTGTAGGGCTGTTTGGTGCAGCAATTAGTGAATGAACCGAGATAAAACAAATGAGATCAAGAACTTAATTGAATGGAGAGATGATTATGTTAAAGAAAATGAAAGAAATTAATAAGAAGACAAAGGTTATCATACTTGCAGTTGGTTTGATTGCGATAGTAGGTGTAGGTAGTGTTATCACAGCCTGTACTATGTCAAAACCTGATGAGGTCCAGGATGAGAATAAAACAGTTGCAACTGAAAGTGCTACTGAAGCTACTGAACAGACAACTGAAGAGGTAACAGAGCTTCCAACGGAGGAAGAAACTGAAGAAGCTACTGAAAAGGCTACAGAGGAGACAACTGAAG
>JAXJQK010000239.1:0-14248 GCA_036311185.1 Acutalibacteraceae bacterium
CACTACAGAAAGCCACTAACCTTCACATACGAAAGCCTTGACAATACAGCAAAGGCTTATGAAAAGCTGATAAAAAGAATAAACGCTCTATCAACAGATGGAGAGATAGAAAAGGATAAGGCACAGCAGTATATCGATAGCTTTAAATCAGCTATGGATAACGACCTTAACACATCACTTGCACTTACAGCTGTTTATGATGTGCTAAAGGCTGATATTAACGATGTTACAAAGAGATATCTGCTTGAGGACTTTGACAGGGTGCTTTCAATAGGCTTACTTACACAGCCTATAGAAGAAAAGACATCAAGCAGTGTTGACTCAGCTGAGATTGAGGCTTTAATTGCAAAGCGTACAGAGGCAAGAAAAAATAAGGATTGGGCTACAGCTGACGCAATCAGAGATGAGCTAAAAGCAAGAAATATTGTGCTTGAGGATACTCCACAGGGTATAAAATGGCACATAGCTGAATGATTGGAGGGAGTAGCTTGTTTAATATTGGTACAATACTTGAATGTTTAAAGGCTGTACTGTTTGGTGTTGTAGAGGGTATTACAGAATGGTTGCCTATAAGTAGTACAGGACATATGATATTGCTTGAGGAGTTTGTTCCATTTACAATGGTTTCAGAAGGCTTTTGGAGTATGTTTGAGGTTGTTATACAGCTAGGTGCAATTTTAGCAGTTGTTGTAATCTTCTGGAATCAGATATGGCCTTTTACACTGAAAGAAAAGGATACAAATAAAAAAGGCGTTATGTCTATAGTTAAAATGGATGTAATGACACTTTGGTTTAAAATTTTAGTAGCCTGCATACCTGCCGCAGTTGTAGGTATATTACTTGATGATATTCTAGAAAAATACCTTTACAATTATGTTGTAGTAGCAATAGCTCTTATAGTGTTTGGTGTTGCTTTTATTGTGGTAGAAAACTGGAATAAAAAAAGAACACCAAAGGTTGATTCTCTTAACGACCTTACATATAAGCTGGTTATTATTATAGGTATGTTCCAGCTTTTGGCGGCTATATTCCCAGGTGTATCACGTTCAGGTGCTACAATAATAGGTGCATTGCTTATAGGTGTATCAAGAACAGTAGCGGCAGAATTTACATTCTTCTTGGCTATACCTGTAATGGCTGGTGCAAGTTTATTAAAGCTACTTAAATTTGGACTTGATTTTACAGCAATTGAACTTGCTGTATTGATAATAGGTTTTATAACAGCGTTTGTAGTTTCTATTGTAGTAATTAAATTCTTGCTTAAATTTATTAAAAAGAATGACTTCAAGGTGTTTGGCTGGTATAGAATTGTACTTGGTGCATTGGTATTAGCATATGCAATGATAAAAACTTTTCTGTTAGCATAAATATTGAGTAAATAATAAAGGCTTGCAGTGATTATTTTTGGTTGCTGTAAGCCGATTTTTTGCTAAGAATTAGGGGTTGAAAAAAATTTTTAAAAAAATTTAAATTTTTTTGAAAAAAGTGTTGACAATAAGGGGTAACTGTGCTAAAATTACAACTGTTGTACGGAGAGGTGTCCGAGTGGTTTAAGGAGCTAGTCTTGAAAACTAGTGATCCTGCAAGGGACCAAGGGTTCGAATCCCTTCCTCTCCGCCATACTTTTTCTAAATAGTTTTTTCACCATATGCGGAAGTACTCAAGTGGTGAAGAGGCTCCCCTGCTAAGGGAGTAGGTCGGGTAACCGGCGCAAGGGTTCAAATCCCTTCTTCCGCGCCATGGAGAACGGTAACTGCTTTATGCTTACCGTTCTTTTTTTCTTTTTATAGATTAATTTATTGAAAATAAGACGTAATTCTGTTATATTTATTTTGAGGTGATATTTTATGGCATGGTTTTTTACAGAGCCTTTTGCGGGTGATTATTATACTATTGTAGGTGAAGATGCAAGACATATTGAAAAATCACTCAGAATGAAAATAGGGGAAAGTATAACATTAGTTGATAGTGATTCTGTGCAACATAATGGTGTTATAGATGATATTACCTCGGGCAATATTACTGTTAAAATTCTTGAAAGCTTTAAGTGTGCTCAAGAACCGTCGGTTAAGGTTACCTTGTATCAGGCTTTGCCAAAGGGTGATAAAATGGATACAATTGTACAAAAGGCTGTAGAGCTTGGAGTAACCGAGATTGTACCGGTAATATCAGCAAGATGTATTTCAAGACCAGACGAAAAATCTATGAATAAAAAAATTGCACGTTGGCAAAAAATTGCGTTGCAGGCATCTCAACAGTCACGCAGAGGAATAATACCTGTTGTTAAAGAGGCTGTTAGCTTTAAACAGGCTGTAAAAGCTCTTGATGATAAAGAATGTAATATAATTTTTTATGAATGTGGTGGAGATAAGGTTAGCAATATAATAAAGCCTTGTGAACGCATTAATATGTTTATAGGTTCAGAGGGTGGTTTTGAGGAGCAAGAGGTACAAAGCATAATAGAAAAGGGTGGAAGTGCCGCAACACTTGGTAAAAGGGTATTAAGAGCAGAAACAGCACCTCTTACAGCACTTTCGGTTATTATGTACGAAACAGGAAATCTAGGATAATAGAAGGAGATAGGGATTATGATTGGAATAATAGGAGCATTAGATGTTGAAATTGCAGGTATTAAGTCACTTATGACTAACATAGAGGTTAAAGAGGTAAGTAAAATTACTTTTTATCAGGGTGAAATCAAAGGTAAAAAGTGCGTTGTAGCACAGTGTGGTGTTGGTAAGGTTAATGCCGCTATGTGTGCACAAACTATGATTTTGCTTTATGATGTAACAGCTGTTATAAATACAGGTGTTGCAGGTGCGTTAGATAGAAAGCTACATATAGGCGATATAGTTGTATCAAGCGATGTTGTACACCACGACAATAAATGTCTTGTTGATGAAGGAGAAATGGAGGCATATGCACGTGGTACTGTTCAGTTCTCTGATGAAATAATTACAGGTATTAAGGCTGATGAAAAGCTTGCTGATAAAATTGTAAATGAATGTAAAAAGGATCTTGCAGATGTTAATGTGTATCTTGGCACTGTTGCATCAGGTGAGCAGTTTATTTCAAGTAAAGAAACAAGACTTGAAATAGGTGGATTTTTTGGTGCATACTGCTGTGAGATGGAGGGTGCAGCTATTGGTCAGGTGTGCTATCGTAACGATATACCATTTGCAATTATAAGAGCAATTTCAGATACTATAGATGATAATGACTATATGGATTTTGAGAAATTTAAGGTAGTTGCGGCAGATGAAACCTTAAAGGTAATAAAAGCATTTTTCGATTAATGAGGCTGTGTTAATGAAAAGAATAGTTACTGTACAGGATATCTCCTGTGTTGGTAAATGCTCTCTTACTGTTGCACTACCTGTAATTTCTGCTATGGGAGTAGAGGCTTCTGTAATTCCTACAGCAGTTCTTTCTGGACATACTGCCTTTACTGAGTTTACATTCTGCGATTTAACAAATCAGATTGAACCTATTACTAAAACGTGGAAAAATCTAGGGATAACCTTTGACGCAATTTATACGGGATATTTAGGCTCGGTAGAGCAGATTGAGCTTATGTATAAGCTGTTTGATGATTTTAAAACAGATGAAAATATAGTAATAGTAGACCCAGCTATGGCTGATTACGGTAATCTTTACAAGGGATTTACACAGAGTTTTGTTGATAAAATGACAAGCCTCTGTGGTAAGGCAGATGTTATTGTGCCAAACCTTACAGAGGCTTGCTATATGCTTGGAATCCCTTATATAGGTGATGATTATGACAAGGCTGTTATTCAGCAGATACTTGTAAGCTTGAGCAAGTATGGCTGTAAATACTGTGTTTTAACAGGTGTAAGTCTGGAAAAGGATAAATTTGGGGTAATGTCATACAACAGTGAAACAGCTGAATTTTTTGAATATTATACTGAAAAGCTCCCTAATAGCTTTCATGGTACAGGTGACATTTTTGCTTCTGCATTTACAGGTGCTTTAATGCAAAAGGGAATAAATAAAGAAGAGGCATTAAAAATAGCTGTTGATTTTACAGTTGATTGTATCAAAGCTACTCTTAATAACAAGGATTACCATTGGTATGGAGTAGATTTTGAAACAGCTATGCCTAAGCTTATTGAACGTTTAAGAGAGTTAAAAAGTTAATAATTATAAATATTCAACTATCTTTTGCATTTTTTTGCATACAAAAAGTATTGGCACAGTTAGCCCGCACCACAAAAGGCTGTATATAGGGCAGATTTGCCCCCATAGGTTAAGTGGCATTGAGGAATAATCCCATACATTCATTTTTAGCTGAATATTTACAATAACCCCTACAATTAATTCTATAGCTGTAATTACAGCAGAACCCATAATACATTTAAATAACAGACCTGTGTTTTTAAGCTTTTTAAAAATTCGGAATAGTGTAAGAAAGCATATTCCACCTGTTATAATCATTGTCCAGTGTGTGCGTTGTCGCCATAAAAGCTCTATAACAGCATAAGCCAAACCACCCACAGAGAAAAGCATAGCGTCTTGTTTAAATCTTTTGACCATAAAAAATCACCATTGTTATTGTTAACAATGGTGATTTTTTTATACGATATAAATTTTGGGATTAATCCTCTAGTTGATTCATAACAAGTCCTGTTATCATTTTTGGATAAAAATATGTTGATTTCTGAGGCATTTTCTCTCCGTTAGAAGCTACATCTCTTATTTCTGAAACTCTTGTTGGATTTAGAATAAATGCACACTGAGCCTTTCCACTGTCTACAGATGAAATAGCCTCATCAAAAATCTTTGTGTAAGTAAGGTTAATCTGTTTAGCCATATTTTCAGGGTCAATGCCAAATACCTTTTCTAAAATAAGTGTATGAAGTACAGTTACATCAAGCTCCTGAGTAGCCTTGCTTGCGTTTGGTAAAAGCTCTCTGATTATATCCATATTTTTAAGTACAAGCAGATTATAGCAGTTGTTACCACTATAGAAAGCGTAAGCCTTTTTACCTTGATTATAAAGCTCCATAAGATTGTTTTCTATTGTAGATATATCATTGTATTCTGTGATGTCGAAAAACTCCTTACAGCTCTCTAATGCCTTTTCTGCGTCAAAATCAGCAAGGTCACGTACTAAACGATGAGTAGGAAATACAACTAAACCAGGGTGCTCCATATCAACAAGCATCATCATCTGGTAATCACAGGCATCACCCTCAACAGCATTTCCGTTTTCTCTTTGATAATTTCTGTAATTAAGAGCTGTTTCATATCTGTGGTGACCGTCAGCTATATAAAGCTTTCTGTCAATAAAGTCTTCACAAATTTCTGTTATAGCGTTCTCGTCAGTGATTATCCAGATTTTATGTGTAACACCCTCGTCATCTGTAAGCTGAATATCAGCTTCACCTGATGATAATGAATCAATCTTACCAAGAGTATTTTTGCCACCGTCCATATATAATGAATAAATCTGACTGAAATTACAGTTTGTGGCCTTCATAAGATTAAGTCTATCCTCTTTTGCTTTAGATAGAGTAAATTCGTGTGGTAGAATTACACCTTTGCTAAATTCCTCAATCTTAACTCTGCAAATAATACCCTTTATGCTTTTTCTTTCGCCATAAGCAGTAAATTCTTCTTCGTATATGTAAATAGCAGGCTTATCCTCTTTAACAAGAATCCCTTCGTTTAACCACTCGTTAAGAATTTCAGAAGCCTGACAGTAGCAGTTTTCTCCCTTTGGTAGCTCTAAACGTATTATGTTATGAGGGTTTGTTTTGATATAGCCTTCTCTTTGCTCGTCGTTTATAATGTCATAAGGAGGGCAAACAAGCTCATCTATCTTTCCTGACTTTTCACAATTAAATCTTAATCCTTTATAGGCTTTAATAATAGCCATAAGAACAACTCCTTTTCATTTTATGCACTATTTTTATTTAAAAATAGTGCTTTATTTAATATTTTACATATTTTACATAAAATCGTCAATGCTTGACTTTAAATTGTTGTTTTTTCGTGGGAATAGTATCATAGTTTTATATCATTTAGTATGGTTATAATACTATGTAACAAAATTACCAAAAACAGCATTATGAATTTGTGAAAGTTTTTTTATGAAGGTGTATTTTAGTTTTAATTTAAATGTGATATAATTACGAATAGTTATAATGTTTATGTTATATATAATTAGAAGGAGATAATTAATATGAAGCTAGGTAAAAAGACACTTTCAGCTGTTTTATCAATAGCTATGGTTGCATCTATTGCTGTAACTTCTACTGCTGTTTCAACATCAGCTGTTGACGGAGCATCAGGTAAAGATGCATCAAGCTTTTCTTGGGATAATGCATCAGTTTATTTCTTACTTACAGACCGTTTTAACAATGGTAATACAAGCAATGACCATTCTTACAACCGTGGTTTGAATCAGGATGGTACAGTTGCTACAACAATAAATACAGATGCCGGTTCTTTCCAGGGTGGTGACTTTAAGGGTATCACAGAGAAGATTAAAGAGGGTTATTTTAAAGATTTAGGTGTAAATGCACTTTGGATTTCTGCACCTTACGAGCAGGCACACGGCTACACAGTAGCTACTGATGGTAAAAAGAGCTTCCCTCACTACGGTTACCACGGTTACTATGCTTTAGACTACACTTGCACAGATGCTAACTTTGGTACTGTTGCAGAGTTTAAAGAGATGGTAGACACAGCCCACGCAAATGGTATTCGTATAGTAATGGACGTTGTAATGAACCACCCAGGCTATGCAACAATATATGATATGAACGAGTACTCTTATGGTGTACTTAATAAGGGCTGGGAAAAGGTATACTACGATTGGGCTAATATCAACAGCACATATTACTCAAAGATTAATTACGATATAGAGCCAGATTCATGGGCTAAATGGTGGGGCTCTGATTGGATTAGAGCAGGTATTGCAGGCTATACAGCAGGTAGTAATGACGATCTTACAAAGGGCGTTGATTATCTACCAGACTTTAGAACAGAGTCTACAACAGAGGTTGATATTCCTGAGCTACTAAAGACAAAGTGGACTAAGGAAGGAACTCTTGAAGAGAAGAAGGCTTACATTGATAGCTGGTTTGCAGAAACAGGCTATCCAAAAACACCAAGATATTATCAGATTTGCTGGCTATCATCTTGGGTAGAGGAGTTTGGTATTGACGGTTTCCGTTGTGATACAGCTAAGCACGTAGAAAAAGAGTCTTGGGGAGCATTAAAGACAGAGTGTTCTAAGGCTTTAAGTGCTTGGAAGGCTGAAAATCCAGATAAGGTACTAGATGACAGTGATTTCTGGATGACAGGTGAAAACTACGGTATGGCACTTGATCCATCAAGCGATTATTACACAACTGCTGGCTTTGACTCAATGATTAACTTTGAGAATGGTGGCGGTGTACCAAAGCTAGATAAGATTGCTGCTACATATCAGGAATATGCTGATAAAATTAATACAAACGAGAATTTCAATGTTATGACATATATTTCATCACACGATGATACAATGGCTAACTACGGTTCAGGTAAGGATATGTACTATCAGGGTACAGCATTCCAGCTACTACCAGGTGCTATTCAGATCTACTACGGTGATGAAACTAACAGACAGAGACTTTCAGCTGTTAAGCTTGCAGACGGTACAAGAATTACTCTTGAAGACCATGCACTAAGAAGCTTTATGAACTGGGATTCAACAGATGCTGAGCAACTTGCTCACTGGCAGAAGGTTGGTCAGTTTAGAAGTAATCACGTTGCAGTTGGTGCAGGTGCAAATGCTACTGTTGAGTCAACAGATGCTTCAGGTGTAGCATTTACAAGAACTTATAACAAAGACGGTGTAGAAGATTCTATAGCTGCTGTTATTGCTTCTACTGCTAATACAGATGTAACAATTACAGTTGGTTCTATTTTTGAGGACGGTACAGTTGTAAACAACGCTTATGATAACACACAGGCTACTGTAAAAGATGGTAAGGTTACATTCAACAGTGGTGCTCATAACACAATTCTTGTAGAAAAGTATGTTGAGCCAACAGAGAAACCAACAGAAAAGCCTACAGATGCTCCAAAGGATCCAACAGCTCCAACAGAGGCTCCTACAAAGGCAGAAAAGCCAACACAGGCTCCTACAACTGCTACTGATAAGGCTACAAGTAAGCCAACAAGCAAGCCAACAAATGCTACAAACGCAACACAGGCTACTTCAGCAACATCAGCTACAACAGCAACAACTAACTCAACAACAGGTAAGGTTGCTACAGGTGATTCAACTTCAGTTGCTGGTCTAATGGCTATTCTTGTTGCAACAGGTGCAACAGTTATGTTTGGCAAGAAAAAGATTAAAGTTAATGAATAATTTTAAGTAATATTTAAGGCACGCTCAGTTTGAGCGTGCCTTTTTGGTGTGCAAAAAAACCGAGAATGTCGAATACTCCTTCAGTTCTAACAAGTAGACATCTTTTTGGCGGATTTTTTACCTGACTTTATAGTCTGTCCTCGCAAGGCATCAGCCTATGCTGTTCGTTAGATAAAAAATCTGCTCGAAAATCTTATTCGCTGTTTAGAACTGAAAGAGTAAAAAGCTTGAATAGAGAAAAACAATTTTATTTTGAAAAATAAATATATTTGTAAAGGGTATTATTTTAAAAATATATACTTATTTTTAAAATATACCTTGACAGATGAGGTATATTTCTGTATAATGTACTTGTTTGATAAAGGTATAAAAACAGAAGAGGTGATCAAATGTCAATTGCAGCTGATTTAATAAGAGGTCATACAGATACTGTGATTCTTGCTCAGTTGAAAAAAGGGGATAGCTATGGCTATCAAATTAATAAGTATATCAAACAATGTACTAACGGCGAATATGAGCTTAAAGAGGCTACATTATACACAGCGTTCAAAAGACTTGAAACTAATGGTTGTATAAGCTCGTATTGGGGTAATGAAAATACAGGTGCAAGAAGAAAGTATTACGCTATTACACCTATAGGCGAATCTGTATATAATAGGCTTTTAGAAGAGTGGAATACAGCTAAAAGACTTATAGATGATTTAGTGCTTATAGATGATTTGGTAATGTAGAAGTTGATTTAAAATAATGAGTTGAGGAGAATTTTTATGGAAGAGAGATTAGTAAATCATATTGACATATTATTTAATAGTATGCCACAAAACGAAAATACAAACGAGGTAAAAGAGGAAATTTTACAGAACTCTATTGATAAATACTACGATTTGGTTAATGAGGGAAATGACCCTGAAACAGCATATAGCAAAACTGTTGCAAGTATTGGTGATATACACGGATTGTTTGCTAATAACAGAAACGACATAGAGCAAAAAATTGAAAAGCAACGTAAAAAGTCAGCAGTACTTGTTTCAATTTCTGTTATAATGTATATCTGCTCAATTATTCCTTGTATAGCATTAGCTGATGTTGGGTTAGAGTTTTTAGCAGTTTCTTTAATGTTTGCAATGATTGCTGTAGCTACAGGTTTACTTATATATAATGGTATGACAAAGTATAAGCCTGTACCTCAAGAAACTATGGTGAATGAGTTTAAACAGTGGCAGTCTGGAAAGCCTTCTGATAAGCAGATAAAAACACAGATAAGTGGAATAATATGGAGTATTATATTGATTTTATATTTTGTAATCAGCTTTGTAACAGGTGCATGGTATATTACATGGGTACTATTTTTAGTGGGTATAGCTGTAGAGCAGATTGCAAATCTATATATTTCTCTAAAAAAAGAAAACGGTAAAGAAAAGGAGAAGTTATAATGAACACAGCAAGAAAAGTAGGGGTTATAATATGGATTGTGGTTGCGTTAGTGCTTGTAGGTGCTATGATAGCAGGAATTATTATAGGGCCACAATTTCTTACAAATAGACTTGTATTCTATAGTAGTTCAGGATTAAATGATGAAAATACTGAAGTAGTGGGAGAATATAGTGTAGCAACAAAGGATGTTGAAAAGGTAGATTTATACTGGAAGAGTGGCTTAATAAGAATAGGCACACATAGTGGCGATGACATAAAGCTTATTGAGCGTGTTTTGAAGAACTCAAAAGAATATAATAAAATGACATATGAGGTTGAGGCTGGAGTATTAAATATAGATGGTAATATGGAATCAAAGTGGAGCTTTTTCAGCTTCGGTCCTAATCCTGAACAGAAAATTATTGATTTAAAGCTTCCTCAGGATAAACCAGAATTACTTAAAGATATGATTATCAATGCTGAGTCTGCTGATATTAATGCTGATAGCTTGAGTGTTGAAAATCTTCAAGCAGATCTTTCATCAGGTAACGTAAAGGTTGAGAAATCTAAGATGAACAGCTGTGATATTTCAGTTACAAGTGGAAATATAACTGTAGATGAGGTTGAAGCATATTCAGGAAAAGAAATAGTACTTATAAAAACAAAAAGCACATCTGGTAATGTTAAGGTGTATGGTTGTGAAGCTAAGACTGTAGATGTAGAAAGTACAAGTGGAAATTCAACCTGTGATAACGTTACAGCTGTTGATTCTATTCAGGTTAAAAGCACATCAGGAAATGTTGACCTTTCTAACTGTAATACAAAAAATCTAGGTTTATCTGTAACAAGTGGTAATATTAACACTAAGTCAGTAGTTGCAAATCAAGCAAAAGCAAACCTAAGCTCAGGAGATATCGAGCTTAATATAGATGCAGAAAAAATAGAGTGCCATGCAACAAGTGGTAATATTATTGTAAATGGTAATATTTATAATGCTGATATGAAGGCTTCATCAGGAAGTATATTAGTAAATTCATATGTAGATTTAAAAACAGCTAATTTCTCAATAGTAAGTGGTGATATGAGCTTGTTTGTACCTTTAAAGGATAAGAATGGTTTTACAGCTACCTATGATACAGTTTCAGGTGATTTCGATAGTGATTTAGAATTTACGTCAAGCACTAAGGACGACAGTAAATATGTGTATGGTAACGGTAAATATAGCTACTTATTTAAAAGCACGAGTGGAGATTTGAAAATTAATAGTAATGATATAATGGAGTAAAATAAAAAAGGCTAACAGCAATTTTTGAGTTGCTGTTAGCCTTTTTATAATGCTTTGTGAAATCATTTATTTGTAGCCTTGATAATAGTTTCTACGCCCTCATCAAGCCAATCGCCGTTGAAAGCCTCAATGTTACCGGTGTCAACGCACTGTGCAAGTGTTGGTAGTATTGGTAGCTTGCCAAGCACAGGGATATCGTAGCCTTTTGCGATATCGTCAATTTTGCTTTCGCCAAAAATGTAGTGCTTTTTATTACATTCATCGCACATAAAATAGCTGTTGTTTTCTACTATACCTAGAATAGGAATATTCATCATATTTGCCATTTTAACAGCCTTTTCTACTATCATAGTAACTAAGTCTTGCGGAGAAGTTACTATTACAATACCATCTACAGGTATGCTCTGGAATACAGTAAGTGCAACATCACTTGTTCCTGGTGGCATATCTACAAACATATAGTCTTCGTTTTCCCATACAACTTCACTCCAGAACTGCTTTACAGTGCCTGAAATAACAGGGCCTCTCCATACAGTAGGGTCTGTGTCATTTGGTAAAAACATATTTGTTGATACAACATCAATTCCTGTAGATGTTTTTGCAGGAATAATACCTGCGTCGCACGCTCTTGCTCTTTCTTTAATACCAAAAGCCTTTGGTATAGATGGACCAGTGATATCAGCATCTAATATAGCAACCTTGTAGCCTTTTCTGTTGAAAAGTACAGAAAGCATAGAGGTTACCATACTTTTACCAACGCCACCCTTACCACTTAATACACCAATAACCTTTTTTACAGAGCTGGCATCGTTTAATTTATCATAATTATTTTCTGGTGCTGTGCGAGAACTACAAGTCTGACTACAGCTACCACAATCATGTGAACATTCACTCATAGCTTTATACTCCTTATTTTTTTAACTTAGCAACCAAACAGCACCAGCCGTTTTCAAGTAGCTTTTCGGTTACTTCAAAGGTATCTTGAATAGCGTTTAAAACATCGTCTACTCTTGTATCTATTATACCACTCATAATATAGTACGAGTCATCGTACATAAAGTTTTTAATATCCTTAGATAGCATAATTATAGCATCTGCTACAATGTTTGCAACTACTATGTTATATTTGCCCTCTACCTTGTCGGTAAGATTTCCTGAAAGAACTGTAAATTTGTCTTCTACCTTGTTAAGTACAGCATTTTCTTTTGCTGTTTTAACAGCCATTTCGTCTATATCAACACCTACAGCACTTTTTGCTCCAAGTAGAAGTGAAGCAACAGCTAATATACCACTGCCACAGCCTACATCAAGAACAGTAGAGTTATCAGTTGTATATTTTTCAACAGCCTGTAGACATAGTCTTGTTGTTTCGTGTGTACCTGAGCCAAAAGCTAAGCCTGGGTCAAGGTTTAACACAACTCTGCCCTGTGGGTCATACTTATCTCTCCATGTTGGGCGGATAAGTAGCTTTTTGCCAACCTCAATAGGGTTGAAGTACTGCTTCCAGTTATTTAGCCAATCCTGCTCTTCACAGCCTGTTGTGCCTATTTCAAAAGATATATTTGCCTCTGTATAACGCTCTGTTAAGAATGCAACAGCCTCAACAGGGTTATCCTCGGGGCTTATATAGATATGAACTATACCCTTTGTTCTGTCCTTTTTTAATAAGTCCTCGTCAATAAGGTTAATTCTTGCAATTTCTTCAACCTCATCTTCAAGCATAGAATAATCTTCAATATAAATTCCGTAAGGAACTACCATTTGTGCTATATCGCCTGCAAGGTCTACCTGCTCAACAGGTACGGTAATGCTTACTTCTGTCCACTCCACTGTAACACTTCCTTACTTATTTATCTTCGTTAAACATTGTTTTTAGCTTATCAAAAAAGCCTTTTCTTTTTCCGTAGTTTTTATCTGTTACTGTGCCATCAAATTCCTTTAACAAAGCCTTTTGCTTCGCAGAAAGATGCTTAGGCACCTCGATAACAATCTTTACAAACTGGTCGCCACGAATAGTTTTACTGCCTAGGTGAGGTATACCCTTACCTTTTAATTTGAATACGTCATTAGGCTGTGTGCCCTCGTGGATACTATATGTTACTTTACCATCAAGTGTTGGCACGGTTATTTCTGCACCAAGTGCTGCCTGTGTGAATGTAATAGGCATTTCGCACCACACGTTGTCGCCTCTTCTTTCAAATATAGGGTGAGGTCTTACCTCTACTCTTACGTGTAGGTCGCCATAAGGACCATTGTTTATACCTGCGTTACCATGTCCTGATACCTGTAGAGTTTCTCCATTAATGCCAGCCGGTATATCAACGTCAACGGTGCGTTTTGTTCTTACTCTACCCATACCACGACATTTTGTACAAGGTGTTTCAACTGTTTTACCCTTACCTCTACAGGTGTCACAGGTGCGTGTAGTTCTTACAACACCAAAAGGTGTTCTTTGATTAACCTGAACCTGACCAGTACCACCACAGGTAGGGCAGACCTTAGGAGATGTACCCTTAGCAGCACCAGAACCATGACATTCGTTACATATACTTTCATTTGTATATGTAATAGTTTTTTTACAGCCTTTTGCAGCTTCCTCAAAAGAAATCATTATAGTTGTTTCTATATTAGAGCCTTTGCGTGGTGCATTAGGGTTAGAGCGAGCACCACCTCCACCAAAGCCACCGAAGAAGCTACTGAAAATATCTCCTAAATCTATATCCTGACCAAATGGACTGCCACCAGCAGCACCTGCACCATAGCTTGGGTCTACACCAGCGTGACCAAATTGGTCGTATCTAGCTCTTTTATCTTTATCTGAAAGCACCTCATATGCTTCGTTTACTTCTTTAAACTTTGCTTCAGCCTCTTTATCACCTGGGTTAAGGTCTGGGTGATATTGCTTTGCCAATTTTCTAAAGGCTTTTTTAATTTCATCATCAGAAGCTCCCTTAGGGACACCCATCACTTCATAATAATCTCTTTTATCAGCCAAGATAATGCCTCCTGTCAACAGAAAAATTTTAGGGCAGAAGTAACTTCTGCCCTATTTTCAGTAAAAGTCACTATTTTACATTATACATCATACTGTGACTAAAATCTATTATTTTTTAAGAACAAATTATTAATTCTTATTACTCAACATCTGTGAAATCAGCATCATATAC
>JAXJQK010000240.1:0-3951 GCA_036311185.1 Acutalibacteraceae bacterium
ATAGCGGTCCAAGCCTTATATTTGTTACTCTACCAAATATTTTCAATAATATGCAGTATGGAAGAATATGGGGTAGCTTCTTCTTCTTGTTTATGACATTTGCTGCATTTTCAACCGTACTTGCAGTGTTTGAGAATATAATTTCTTGTTTTACTGATTTATTCAAATGCAGTAAAAAGAAAGCCTGCTTAATAAACTGTGTGCTTATTTTTATATTATCACTACCTTGTTTGCTTGGATTTAATGTATTAAGTAACATAACTCCATTTGGTGAAGGAACAAATATTATGGACTTAGAGGACTTTTTAGTAAGTAATCTTTTACTGCCAATTGGTTCATTAGTATTCTTGTTATTTTGTGTAAACAAAAAAGGCTGGGGCTGGGACAATTTTGTTGCTGAGGCAAACCAAGGAAAGGGTCTTAAAGTCCAGAAATGGATGCGTGGATATATTACCTATGTATTACCTGTAATTACAGTGATTTTCTTTGTAATTGGTATTATAAATTTTTTTAATAAATAATAATATTTAGCATAAAACCTCTGCCACATAGCAGAGGTTTTACTGAATGTGTTAAATATTATAAATTTTATAAATAAAGGTGTGTTGTAAATGAAAACACTATATTTAACAGATTTAGATGGAACATTATTAAATAAAGAAAGTGTTACTTCTGAAAAGAGCTTAAATATAATTAATACATTTATAAAGAATGGGGGATTATTTTCTTACGCAACAGCAAGATCCTATAATTCGTCTTCTATTGTAACAAAAGGACTTGATATCAAAATTCCTGTTATAATTTATAATGGTGGTTTTATTTATGATCCCGTACAAAATAGTTTTGTACACAGAACCTTATTTAAAAAAGATGAAATTTTAAAGTTAATAGCTATAACTAAAAATTCAGGCTTAACACCACTGGTATATACATTTGTAAATGGTGAAGAAAAAATTCTTTGGAATAATAACAATATACTTAGTGATGGCTTTAAATATTATCTTTCAAGTAGAGCAAACGATAAACGTCTGACTCCTGTGGATTCCCTGGATAAATCCTTCTATGGAGATATTTTCTATATAACATTTATAGAAAATTACGAGGATTTATATCCCGTATATGCAGATATAAAAGATGATATGAGCTTTAATACAGTTTTTCAACAGGAGATATACCGACAGGAATATTGGTGTGAGATTATGCCAAAAGAAGCAAGCAAAGCGAATGCTGCACAAAGACTAAAGTCGTTACTTGGCTGTGATGAATTAATTGTTTTTGGTGATTCATTAAATGATATTCCTATGTTTAACGTTGCTGATAAATCATTTGCTGTAAGAAATGCAAATGACAAACTGAAACAAATTGCTACTGATATTATAGGTTATAATTATGATAATAGTGTAGCAACTAAATTACTAGAATTAGAGTCTTATAAATGTTTTAATTTAAATAAGGGAGATATAGATTAAAATGAAAGCATTAATAACAGGTGCAAGTTCAGGTATAGGAAAGGATATGGCAATTATTCTTGCAGAAAAAGGCTATGACCTTATCTTGGTTGCACGCAGAATAGATAGATTGAATCAACTCAAAGAAAGTATTACTAATGTTGATGTTCAGGTTATACAGGCAGACCTTTCAAAAGAAGAAAATTGTATCGCTTTATATAACTCGGTAAATCCAAAAGAAATTGATTTTCTTATAAATAATGCTGGTTTTGGTTTATGTGGAGAATTTCTTACAGCAGAGCTTGAAGTTGAGCTTGAAATGATAAAAACCAATATTACAGCAGTACATATTTTAACAAAGCTATTTTTAAGAGATTTTGTTAAACGTAATAGTGGAATTATTCTTAATGTAGCTTCATCAGCAGCATATATGGCAGGACCATATATGAGTACATATTACGCAACTAAAAATTATGTACGAAGAATAACACAAGCAATTTATCAAGAGTTAAAAGAAAAAAATTCAAAGGTAAAAATATCTTGCCTATGTCCAGGACCTGTAGATACAGAATTTAATAGGGTGGCAAATGCTAATTTTTCTATACAAGGACTTAAAAGTATAGATGTAGCAAGATATGCAATAGATAAAGCCGAAAAGGGAAAGCTTAGTATTGTACCAGGTACATTAATGAAAATAGGAACCTTTCTTTTAAGATTTACACCTGAAAAGCTAATGTTAAAAGTTTCAGCAAATATTCAAAAAAAGAAAAATTGAAATAAAAAAAATGCTGTTTCTGATTAATTTCAGAAACAGCATTTTTTACTGAATATTATTCAACCCTAGTATAATAGGTATCTAATATTATCTTAAAAAACTTATCAGTATCGGTGTAATACTCTGCATACTCTTCTCCTGCAACAGCTTTACCTGGAACTTTAATGTAGTTTTCTTCTACAGAGAACCCCGAATTTAAAAACGCACTAGCTAAATAAGTTATCTCACTTGGAGCTATATCAGTTCTTGTATAAGGGGTTATTTCATTAAATAAATTGATAGGTGTTTTTATGTCGGATTTTGTCATAGCAATGCTTTGCTCAATAAATGAAGTTACATAGCTTAACTGTCTTTCCATTCGCAAGTTATTTTGGTTAGCATCGCCTCTTACATCTCTGGCTCTTACATAGATTTCAGCCTGTCTGCCTGTTAAGGTTACATTTGCACCCTTTACAAGGGCAGGGTCACGATGAGATAAATCCTCTATTACATCTACATTTACACCACCAACGGCATCGTTAAGTGCGTAAATAGCATCTATGTCAATTGAGATATAAGAATTTATAGGAATACCAAAGAAAACTCTGGAAACAGAAGCCTTGAGGTTTTCATTACTTATTTCCTTACCATCACCGTATGCGTGAGCAAGACATAGTTGCATTTTTTTAGTTTCTTTAAAATTACCATTAACATCAACAATGTTAACATCAACCATAGTATCTCTTGATACAGCCATGAGCTTGTATTTGCCTGTTTCTGTATTAAGAGCCATAACAAATATTGAGTCAGCTTGTCCTGCAGTACCAAACACTTCTTCGTCGTGTTCATCAGTATGTTTATCTATACCGGAAAAAAGAATAGTAGTAACTTTATTATTATACTTGTATTTTTTTCCATCATATACAACATATTCGCCTTCAACAGTTGCAGTTTTAGGTGTAGTTACCTTTGTGTTTTCGTTGTTATCTGTCAGGCTTTTTCTACCTGTAGATACTAAAACAGTTAATGTAATACTTACAATCAATAGAAGTGAAATAACAGTAGCTGCTATACCTGCAAAAACCTTAAAGATTGGTTTCTTTTTCTTTTTAGGTGGTTTAGTCACTTTATCCTTTTTAGGTTCTCTTCTTTTGCTATAGACTGCAACAGGTATATAGTCTTCTTCTTTGTCGATAGAAAAACTGTATCTCTTTCTTATATGTCGATTTGTTCCAGCTGATTTATCCGTAACATCATTGACTATACCATTACCTTTATTCTTTTGTTCATCAGTATCATTTTTAACCTTGGTAGTATTATTAGTATGGTGACTCCTTTTTTTATGGCTTCTACTTTTAATTTCAGTAGCATTACTAGTAGATTTATTTTTTTGCTCACCGTCGTCACTTTTGCTCTCAGTAATATCACTGGTATGGTCAGCCTCTTTCTCATCACTGTTACTTTTAATTTCAGTAACATTATTAGTAGAGTTATTTTTTTGCCCACCATCATCACTTTTGCTCTCAGTAATATTATTGATGTACTCAGCCTTTTTCTCATCACTGTTACTTTTAATTTCGGTAACATTACTAGTAGATTTATTATTTTGCCCACCATCGTCACTTTTGCTCTTAGTAATATTATTGGTGTGCTCAGCCTTTTTCTCGTCACTGTTACTTTTAATTTCGGTAACATTACTAGTAGATTTATTATTTTGCCCACCATCATCACTTTTGCTCTCAGTAATAT
>JAXJQK010000241.1:0-5184 GCA_036311185.1 Acutalibacteraceae bacterium
TATCTATATGCTTTATATTCAAGAATATTAACATAGCAATTAGCCTGACCATTCTCGATAAAAGGTACAACAACAGGACATACAGAAGGACCAAATTCAGCCTTTAAGGTTTCAAAAACTCTGTAAAATCTTGCACTTTCATCACAAAGACCATTTACAAAGAATACCTTTGACATTCCTTCCTTTTCAGCCATTTTTACAGCCTTTTCAGTGCCTACATTGATACCGTCTTTACCCGAAACCACTATCAATGCAGCATCAGCCGCACGCATACCTTCACAAGTGCCACCCTCAAAATCAAACAAACCAGGGGTATCAATAAGATTTATTTTATATCCTTTCCATTCTACAGGTGCAACTGCTGATGCAACTGAAATATGACGTTTAATTTCCTCTGCATCAAAATCAAACACTGTATTTCCGTCGTCTACCTTACCTAATCTTTCACTACCACCTGACAGATATAACATAGCCTCAGCAACCGAGGTTTTTCCACATCCACCGTGTCCTGCCAAAACAATATTCTTTATCTTTTTAGCCTCATACTGTATCATTTTACATATACACTCCTTGAATCTATAATTTATCTCATATTTTAGCATTATGTACAAATAACTGAAATTATGTTAAGAACATTATATCTCATATGCATATTATGTGCAACATTTTTTTAACCTAGATTTAAATTTCGCCTATAACTCACAATTAAAACAGTATTTTTTGTATCTTTTTACCAATTATATCATTTGAATTAAAGCAGACTTTTAACTAATAGTTAATAAAACGTTAAATTATACAAAAAGTACGCTAGCCCTCATTCATCACATTTGCTACCGTAAAGCAATATATTTTTTTGTTATAACTATCGTTGTGGCTTTTCTTCCTAAAATCAATAGTGAATATTAATAAAAGACTAAAAAGTACAAACCTCTGTCAGAAAAGATTAATGCTGTTGCTGACAGAGGTTTGTTATTTTTGTTAGATATTATTTATTCAGGTTTGGTTTATACTCAAGTTCAGGAGCTTTTATGCTTACTTTCATACCTGCTTCAACAGAGCTGGTTATAAATGCGTTACCACCAATGGTTGCTCCGTCACCAATAACAGTTTCACCACCAAGTACTGATGTACCTGAATATATAGTAACGTTATTACCAATTGTAGGGTGTCGCTTAACTCCTTTAAGCTGTTGACCTTTTCTTGTAGAAAGTCCACCAAGAGTTACACCCTGATAGATTTTTACATTTTCACCAATAATAGTTGTTTCGCCTATAACTACACCTGTACCGTGGTCGATAAAAAAGTGCTTTCCAATTGTTGCACCAGGATGAATATCTATTCCTGTAATGCTGTGTGCATATTCGCTTATGATTCTTGGAATCATAGGTACACCCAATAAGTAAAACTCGTGAGCAATTCTATATACTGTAATTGCAAAAACACCAGGGTAGCAAAAGATGATTTCATCTGTATTTTGTGCAGCAGGATCGCCATTATATGCAGCTTGAATATCTGTGCTTAAATATTCCCTCAACATTGGTATTTTTGCTAGAAATTTATACACAATATCATCAGCCTCGTTTAATATTGAGGTTCGTTCACAATCCTTGCAAAATTCATTATTTCCTAATGCTCTTGCAATCTGATTTTTTAAATTGTGCTGTATAAATTCTAATCGCTCTCCTACTAAAAATTTAAGATATTCTGAACGTACTTTATTGTTATCAAAAAAACCAGGGAATAGTAGCTTTCTTATTTCTTCAATAAGCTTTATAAGGGTTTCTTTATGAACAATATTATCCTCATCTATTCTTTTAGTAAAATCATACTTATCGTAGCTATCTAAGATTAGAGATACTATGTTATCTATATTTTTCTCCATTGAGTTAACCTCCTGTATAAATGTTTTCTATATTAAATATTATAACCCACTTTTAAGTTTCGTCAACGATTGTTCGAGATAATACTTTATTTTCTTGATAAAGCTAACAGATGACCCGACAAGCCTATAATTTCCTCGCAAGTGTCTAATAAACGTACTGTAGTCATTAGAGCGTTTTTAGAAGCCTCGTTTTCCCAAAGCTCATCTATATTATTAGCAAGCCAAGCACCACCCATAACTCCGTGAACCTTAGAGCTTTCAAAACCACCTGCATAAAGCTCCTTTCTCAAGGCTTTTGCAGTATGAAGATAAGCACTGCCTATTCCACTATATATGGTGTTGTCAGGGTTTATGTGGTTTCCGTCTTTAATTTCACGTTCTACCATTTTTATAAAGTTTGGGTTTTCTAATGTTCGGTTTGGATTATCTCCAAAAGGATTATACACTGTAATATTATAAAGTAAAACAGAGTATGGTGTTAATGCTGCTGTAAATAAAACTCCACCGTCTTTAAGAAGTCTATGACTTTCTTTGATTGCGGCGATACGCTCATTATAGTCAGTTATATGATATAAAGGTCCCATAAGAAGAATTGCGTCTGCACTTTTATCCTCTTTAGGAACATTAACAGCATCACACACATTCGCTGAAGCAAGTTTGCAGTTTGGATATTCAGGAGCAAGCTCGTGGCTCATTTCTATATTTTTAGGGAATAAATCGAATAGATGTACTTCATATCCAAGTGAAGCCAGCCACCACGAATATTCGCCATAGGCACCACCTATGTCATAAATTACAGCCGGAGGCTTTGGTAGATTTTCAAGTAGTATTTCTTTGGTTCTCTCAAATTCAATAAGTCCTATATTGCTTTTTAAACGATTACGCTCAAAGCCTGACTCGTAATATGTCAGAGCAGAATTGTCTACAGATTTTGATTTTTTCATAATAAATTTCTCCTTTTTGATAAATGTTTTGTTGTTGAGTTTCTTCGATTTCTTGATTGCTATTTTGTTGGCGAACGGGCTGTTCTGACATATTAATCCCTCCTTTTAATGAAATTTAGGGTACAAAAAAACGGTCAAAAGCCCTTAGTGAGCCTCTGACCGTTTAAGTTCGTAAATAAAATTTATTTAGAACGCAACAAAGTAAGCCAGTTGCCCAATATGACACCGACCTGTTGTTGATTCATTTTTGTGTAAGAATAAACCATTGTTGCGTCCCTCCTTGATTTTTGAGCAATTATATCACCTGAAAATTTATTTGTCAATGGTTTTGTTGGAATTTTTTCATAGAGCGAATATTTTGCTTTCTTGACAAAAACTGAGGTATCGTGTATTATATGATTAATATAGTATGCAAATGTGCTTAGTTTGCAACTAATGTTTTAAGAATTTAGATTGTTAACCGACGCTGTTTTTACAGTGTCGGTATCTTTATAATAAATTAATTGTTTCAGGAAGTATCAAGAGGAGGATTACACTATGAATATTAAAGAGCTTCAAGAAGAAATTATCCGACTAAAGAAGGAAAAGGATATTTGTATATTGGCACACAGCTATCAAACAAAGGATATAATTGAAGTTGCTGATTTTACAGGAGATTCTTTTCAGTTGAGTGTTATGGCTAAAAAAGCACCTCAAAGCACTGTTATTATGTGTGGTGTAAGATTTATGGCTGAAACTGTAAAGTTACTTTCTCCACAAAAAACTGTTTATCTTGCAAACCCTTCTGCTGGTTGTCCTATGGCTGAGCAGATGAGTAAGGAAATGATAGAAGAAATCAAAGCAGAGTATCCTGATTACACAGTGGTAGCATACATAAATACAACTACATCATTAAAAACAGTGTGCGATGTTTGTGTTACATCAGCATCAGCTGTAAAAATTGTTAAACAGTTACCAAATAAAAATATTTTATTTATACCTGATTGTAATCTTGGAAGCTATGTAGCAAAGCAAGTACCAGATAAGAACATTAAACTATTACAGGGTGGTTGTCCTATTCATGCGGCTGTTCCTGCTGAAGATGCAAGAATAGCTAAAGAGATGCATCCAAACGCAGAGCTTTTGGTTCATCCTGAGTGTACAAAAGAGGTAGTTGCATATGCAGATTTTGTTGGTTCAACCTCTGCTATTATGGACTATGCTGTAAAATCGGACAAAAAGGAATTTATTATTGGTACAGAGATAAGCATTGCCCAACATCTTTCATATGAATGCCCAGATAAAACATTCTATACTCTTTCAAAAGAGCTTATCTGTTCTGATATGAAGGCAACAACACTTGTTGATATTTACAGAACAATTATAGGTAATGGTGGAGAAGAAATTCTTCTTGATGATGAAACAATGACAAAAGCAAGCAGATGTATTGATAAAATGATAGAGCTTGGATAATATTCTAAATTATATTTGAATAAAAGTTTTAATAGCATCAATCATAAAAAGCAATGGTTGATGCTATTATATTAATTACCATTTAAAATACAGGAATCATTTCGGTGTGTTTTGTACGGAACTTCATACTGTGTTGTTAAAAGTCGATAGCTTTTCTGTGGGGCAGTATTCGTTCAGCATAAAATGTAATTGGAAATAATCGTAAAAGTAACAGAAAAAATTTTGCAGAAAGTATTGACAAGAATTTGTTAATGAGATATAATGTAGAAGCTGTCGAAACGACAGTGAAAAATCGAAATATTTATCGAGGTGTAACTCAGTTTGGTAGAGTGCTTGGTTTGGGACCAAGATGCCGCAGGTTCAAGTCCTGTCACCTCGACCATCGAAAACCGCTTTAACAAGCCATTTACAGGTTGTTAAGCGGTTTTTATTTTTGCAAAATTTATTTCTATGACCACAGTGTTGACCACATATGAGTATTTTTTCGTTCTTTTACAGAATAATCTTTATAAATAAAATATAATAAATTTCTTAAATTGCAATAACAAATTGAACACTTTTTTAGAATAAAGCCCGGCTTTTCTAAGCCGGCTTAATTTCCAACAAGCACGGACATTTAACAGTGTCAAGGTCGCCGTAAGGCGAGGCGTAGCCGATACCTTGACGCTGTTAGATGTTTGTGCTAATTGAAGCGTAGATTTTGTCTAACTCTTTCTCAAACATTTCTTCTGGCGTATGATATGATAATCGTTTTCTCGGCAAGCTATTAATCTCATCGGAAAACATACGTATTTCATTGTCAGTGTAACTCTCAATAGATTTACCCTTTGGAATAAATCTACGCAGAATTCTATTTGTACGTTCATTTATAGGGCGTTCCCAAGCTGAATACGGATGAGCAAAATA
>JAXJQK010000242.1:0-4159 GCA_036311185.1 Acutalibacteraceae bacterium
ATTCTTTTGCTTACAAAATCTCAAGGCTCAGAATATGAAAATTTCGTTGATGAAATGGTTGAGTTTATAGAAAACCATAGCCTTGAAGTAACTGAGATATATTCAGAAAAAACTGGTAAGAAGAAAAGAATAAACAAATATATGCTCCACTTTATGATACATCTTATAGTGACTTCGTTTGTTCATCTTGTTACTCGTGAGCCAAGTGAGGAAAAGGCTCTTGCGAATATCAAAAAGATTTTTAAAATGACAATGCAAAGCTGGACAGATACTGTTCTTGATTAAAATAAAAGCTATATGCAATTAAAATAAGCCACTTGAATGTGGTTTATTTCAGATGTATAACATAACAGTGTTATGCATCTGAATATACGATTATTTAATAAATTCAAATTTTCTTTTCAGCAGATTATCTATTTTGAAATAAAAACTGTATAAAATTAAAGTAAGCCACTTAAATGTGGTTGATTTTAGGCACACAACATAACGTTGTTATGTTGTGTGGATCTATGGTTAATAAATGTAAATTTGTCTTTAGGGGGATTATTTATGTATCTTGAAATTAAAGATGTTAAAAAAAGCTATGGTGATGGCTCAAACTACATTCAGGTTTTAAAGGGTATTACAACAGGTCTTGAAAAGGGTCAGATGTGTGTAATTCAAGGAACAAGTGGTAGTGGTAAATCAACACTTTTAAACTGCATAGGTGGACTTGATGTAATGGATAGTGGGTCGATAAAGGTTGATGGCAACGAAATATTTGGTTTAAAGCCTGACGCACTTTCAGACTATCGTCGTCAGAATCTTGGATTTATTTTTCAGTTTTATAATCTTGTGCCAAACCTTACAGTGCGTGAAAATATTCTTGTTTGCGAATATTTAACAGACAATCCTCTTGATGTAGATGAGCTTCTTGAAACACTCGGACTTACTGAGCACCAAAATAAGTTTCCGTCACAGCTTTCAGGTGGACAGCAACAGAGATGTGCAATAGCACGTGCTTTGGTGAAAAATCCAAAGCTTTTGCTTTGTGACGAGCCAACAGGTGCGTTAGACAGCAAAACCTCTCGTGATATCTTAGTTTTGTTAGAAAAAATTAACGAGAAATACGGTACAACAATGCTTATTGTTACTCATAACAATTCAATTAAAAATATGGTTCATAAGGTAATCATTGTTAAAGACGGACTTATTAAAGATGAATATGCAAATGAAACATTAATTCCTGCTATGGAGCTGGAGGATTTATAATGAACAAGGTGCTTAACAAAAGAATTTTAAGAGATCTCAAGGCAAACCTTACACGCTATATTGCTTTACTGGTTATGATTATTGCAGGAATGTTTATTGTGATTTCTGTAGTTGGTGCTGCTGACACAATAATTACAGGAACTACCGAGCTTGCTTTGAAAAACAAAATAGAAGATGGTCAATTCAGTGTTTTTATTCCTCTTACCAATGAACAGGAAAAAGAAATTACAGATAGTGGAGTTAGCCTTGAAAAAATGTTTTCAACAGATATTGATGTTAACGGTTCAACTCTCCGTCTTATGAAAATACGTGAAAATATTAACCTTATTCACCTTGACAGTGGTGAGCTTCCATCTAAAAGAGGAGAGGCTGTAATTGAAAAGCGTTATGCAGAGGAACACAATATTTCCATAGGCGACAGTATTGAAATCTATGGAACAAATCTTAAAATAACAGGTATCGGTTCTGTTCCTGAATACGATATGCCATTAAATAAATTATCAGACACTGGTGTGGAAAGCTCATTATTTGGACTTTTGTTTGTAACATTTGAGCAGTATGATAGCATAATTAAGTCAAATGCTGTTCTAGAGGAATATTGCTATGCTTATTGTCTTAACAATAGTATGACTGACAACGAGCTTAAAGAAAAGATTAAGGACTTTGATTTTGATTACAACAGGGTAGAGGACAAATATTTTCGTGAAATGTATGATGAAATTTTCAGCAGTAAAGAGGATTTGCAGGAAGGTATTTCTGACCTTTGCGGTGGTGCAAAGGATTTATCAGACGGACTTTCAAAACTCACAGAAGAAAATTCTACATTGAGTGATGGCTCTGAGAAAATTTTCTCAGCATTTCTTGCACAGACAAATGTGACACTTGCTTCACAGGGTATAACAGAACAGCTTACAGTAGACAACTATTCAGAAGTGCTTGGAAAATACTACAGCCTTACAGGAAAAGCTGAATTTAATGATATAAAAATAGCTCTTGATGATGTAAAAAAATACTCAAACGGATTAGGTGAATATACTGACGGAGTTGAAGAAACCTATGATGGTTCAATTGAATTATATGACGGAACAGTTACTCTTAAGAAAGAAACCGATAAGCTTTTAGATGAGGTATATCAGGTTGATATTGACAACCTATGCACCTTTATAAAAGCAGAAGATAACCCAAGAATTTTAGCATCAGCAACAGATGTGCAGACAAACAAAACTGTTGGACTTATGGCTGGTGTAATAGTAATGCTACTATTTACATATGTAATATCAGTATTTGTAGTTCATCAGATTCAGAGTGAAAGCAGTGTTATTGGTGCGTTGTACGCTTTGGGTGCAAAGAAAAAAGACATAATCAGTCACTACATAACTTTGCCTGCAATTGTTTGCACAATAGGTGGTATGATTGGTTCAGCTCTTGCCTTTAGTAACATAGGTATCCCTTGGCAAATGACAGACAACTACAACTACTTTTCAATCCCTGAATTAGCACCAAAGCATCCAATATATCTTCTTGTTTATGCAGTTTTAATGCCACCTATAGTTTCAATTATCGTGAACTACATTTTGATAAGCAGAAAGCTTTCAAAAACAGCATTGTCGCTAATGAGAAACGAACAAAATGCTGGTCGTCACAGTAAAATAAAGCTTGGTGATATGAGCTTTATCAAACGTTTTCAGGTAAGACAGATGACTCGTGAAATAAGAACAGGATTAACAGTAATTCTAGGTATGTTCATATGTATGTTGATATTTATGCTTGGTATGAATTGTTATGTGTTGTGTGATAACATCAGCAAAGAAAATGCAGAGGATACAAAATATGAATATATGTATAATCTGAAATATCCAGAGGAAGTAGCTCCTGAAAATGCAGAGGCTTGCTATGTAGAGAGTCTATCAAAAACAAGTTTGGGACATACTCTTGATGTGAATATAATCGGTGTTGACAACGACAACAGGTACTATCCAGTAAAACCAGAGAAGGGTAGAAGTAGCATTGTTGCAGGTTCGTCAACAGCTCAGAAATATGGTCTTTCTGTTGGTGATAAGCTAATATTGTCAGATACAGCCAATGATATTGATTATGCATTTACTGTTGAAGAAATTGCAGATTACTCAGTTGGTTTGACTGTGTTTATGGATATTGACAGTATGCGTGAGCTTTTTGGTCAGGGTGAAGATTATTACAATATGCTTCTTTCTGACGAGAAGCTTGATATTGAGGTTGGAAGAATTTACTCAGTAACTACAAAGGCTGATATTGAAAAATCGTCGTCAGTATTTATTAATCTAATGAAGGGTATGTTTACAATGCTTGTTACTATGTCTATAGCTATCTTCTGTGTTGTAATGTATCTGATGTTAAATGTGATGATTGACAGAGCTTCATTTGGTATTTCTCTTATAAAGATTTTTGGTTACAAAACAAAGGAAATTCGTAAGCTATATCTTAACGGTAATACACTAACAATTGCTTTAGGTGCAGTTATCAGCATTCCATCTGCAAAGCTGATTATGGACGCTATTTATCCTTATTTTATTGCACAGAATGCTTGTGGATTAAATCTACATTTTCCTTGGTATTTATATGTAATGATTTTTGTAGCAGTTATGATTTTCTATTTTGTGGTAAGTTCACTTCTTGTTAGAAAAATTAAGAAAATAACTCCTGCAGAGGTTTTGAAAAACAGAGAATAAGATTCAACACAACAACTAATACTAGGGGTTGTTTGAAAAATAAATTATCCGTTTGATTTCTTGATAATCTGTGTATTTATGATATAATTTGTTTTATAGATTACTAAATTTGATTATAAATTAGTGAGGCAGATTATGGATAAAAAATTAGCTATTTCAAATGCATATGCCGATAAATATATCAAAAAGCTAAAGAAGCA
>JAXJQK010000243.1:0-5885 GCA_036311185.1 Acutalibacteraceae bacterium
CTTCTACACAATAAAAAACTATAAGTCTTTTGCCCGAGTTATCGTTATAATCTATAACTTTTACTCTATCATTTTTTAAACTTATCGCCCACTCACAAAGTTCTTTCCATTCTTTATCTGTCATTTTTATTTCCTTTCAATTTTAATTAAACTCTTTTCCCAATCTTCTGCTGGTGCTATGTCAAACATTTCAGACAAGCTGTTATAAGTTCCTAAATAATCAAACCAAATTCCTTTTTTCATTTCAGGAGTATCAGAAAACCAAGTCCAATCGCCATCCTTATCCATCGCAACATATCCATATTTTAATAAAGGTATAAGTTCTTCTATTTTTATTTGTTTATTATCCCTAACTTCTTTATTTGGTGGTAAGTCAGCACCACAGTATTTACAATAATTAACCATTTTCTTTTTTCTCCTTATTCTTCTTTTATTTCTGATACTTGATTTCCCCAATAATTAACTCTTATTGGTTCGTAAGCGTCTTCATATCTGTTAAGTCTAGAATCGAAAGCCGTTCTACAAGCTGATGTTTCTCCATATCTATCTTTACGAATCGCCAAGAAAGTAGGATATCGACCAGCACAAGAATTAGTTTCATAATCTCTAGCTCCTATAATTACTGTTGTTGCTGTCTTAGATTTCTCTGAAGAGCCATACAAATCTTCTAAAGGCGGTATTATAATACCTTTATCATTTGATTTACGGAACTGAGAAAAAGCCACAACAGGAACTTTATAAGTATCCTGCAATACTCTTACTGTATCCATTACTTTCTTAGTAAATTTTAAGTCATTCATTTCTTCTATATTAGAAAAATAATCAACGTGGTCTAAGATTATAATTTTACAGCCTTCGTTTATAGCTTCTTCAAAGTCAGTTTTTAGCTTTTCAAGAGTATATCCATCGTTAGTTCGTTCAACAATCTTTACATTGCTAAACTTCTTTCTAGCCTCTTCTCTAGCTCTTTCTTTTTCGTCTTCAGAACAATTTATTTCCCATTCTCTGAAGGTAATACCAAACTCCCTAGAAACTTGTTTCCAATATACCCAAGCTTCTTTTTCTATAGTTTCACCCACAAAAGATTCAAGAGCAAATAAAGCAACTTTAACCCCTTGACTAGCATTTGTTCTAGCAACAATCTGAGATATGGTAGTCTTTCCTGAACCTGTTGCTAAAGCAATAATCACAAGCTCGTCATCCATTATACCTTGTAACTTATCATCTAAAAACCTAATCCCATAAAATCCAATTCGTTTCATTACTACCTCTCAAGACAATGTCTTTACTCCTTATTATCAATTATTTGTTTTTCAATATCGTGCTTTATAAGAGATATATCAGCACTACCTTCTTCAAATTTAGTTCCTTTTACTAACCAAAGTAAAATTTTTAAAGCAAAGAAAATCGCAAGTTTTTCTCTAAATGTTAGCTTTTCTTGTTCTTTCATTATTTCTTTTATATCCATCTTTATTTCCTTTATTCGTTATATTGTATTGTTAATATTTTATCTCTGTCAACCCAATAATACTCTGGATATTCAGAGGTTCTAGGAATTAAATTAGCCCATTTGAAACACATAAATCCTTGTTTTAACTCAATAAAATCATAAAGTTCTAAATCTATTTCTGTTCCATCTGTCAAAGTTATTTTTGTGCTTCTCCAAACCATTTATTGTTCCTTAAATCTATCCATAAAACTACTACCTGATTTCTTGGCAAGTGGAAGATTAGCAAAAAACATATCGTTATTTAACCAAGCTTCACCACCCTTGATATAACCATCAGCGACTCTTCTTGATAGTTTGTATTGTTCCAAACCATTAAGTATTTGTTCTTCTGTGGCTCTTTTTTGAACCAAGACTCGTTTATAAGCGTTCCATAATTTTTGTTTATTTCCTCTGTGTGTATGTGGATACAAGTCCCAGAATTTCAAGAACGAATCGGTAAATTCTATACCACTTGATTTGCTACACTTTTTGAACTCTAATATTAACTTACTGAAATCTTCTTCCGAACACTGACTTAATTTTCCGATTGCTTCTTTGAGCAAAAGTTCTTTATCTTCGGCTTGTCCACTTACAACAGAAATATCATCCTGTTTTATCGTGAACTTATACATTTATATTTCTCCTTTTCTTTTTGCTTTTGTATATTTGTTTAAACAAACATTAAAATAGTCATAAGTAATTTGTTCTATTATTGGAAAGCCGCCTTTATTGTATTTCATTAATAACTCATTTGTATTATTATGTTTAAGCGTTTCTTCAATAAAACAATCACAGATAAAATTCATCTGTTTATCTCCTTCAACATAACATTCTTTTTTGATTTCTTCTCTAAAATAATTTTTTATTTTTCTTTCTTCTTTATTTTTTGTTTCTAAATGAAATATTAAAATTACCGTTAAAAGAAGACACCATAACCAAGCAACTCCTATTGTTATTGGTATTATTTTCATTTTATTTTTTTCCATTTTATTCCCTTTCTTTTTTCCAACAGTTAATACATAGAGATTTATAGGTTATTAATCCATTTTCAATCATAGTGGATATACCAGACTTATCAAGTTTATTGTTAATATATCTTGAATGAACCTGTGCTTTATTTTTACAACCTTTATTTTCACAAAGTGTAGGTATTTCCTTAACCGAATCGGCAATAGCAAGCAATTTTGCACTCGCAGGAAAAAGTTTCGCATTTATATCTGTCTTCAACCCATAAGCAATAACATCTTGTTTTAAGTCGGTCAATTTCATAATATCATTTTCAAACATAAATTGAACTTCATCAAGCAACAATATACTAAAAGAGACCTTATCAAACACTTCTTGGATTGTATCAAAATAAAAAGCTGGTTTTTTATCTTTGGTTATTCTTGAACCTGTAAATCCCCAACCTAAATATTCGCCATCACGAACATCAGTGGTAGGTTTAGCAATTACAACATTTTCACCTTTTCTTTGTAATTGGTCGTAAGTTTTAACAAGTTCTGTTGACTTTCCACAACCCATTACTCCATAATTAAATATTATCAACTTATTCTCCTTTGTTATTGTTTTTGGTGATAAGGTATATACCTCACATTGTTAAAGTTGTCAAGAAAGTTATTGTAAATTCCTTGATAACTCAATTTTTATCTCTCTTTTGTTTCAAACAATACGTATCTCTTAAAGTGAGTATTCTCACCATATCGATTTTGAGAAGTTTCATAAGTATCTAGTATTTGAAACCCCTTTTGTCTCAACAAATATATTGTTGCTGATAATCTTGTTTCCCCGAGCTTATTTATTGCATCCAAAGATGTAATTCCTTTTCTGTGTTTTCTTAAATAATCTAACACTCTTTCTTCTTTTGGTGTCATTTTATTCCTCCTCACCTTTAATTACTTCTAGCTTATAAGTTCTTTTTGGGTCTAAGCTTAATTTAAACTCAACACCCGTTTTCTTACACCTATCAATTAAGTAAAATAGTCCAGAACATCTGTCCATACTCCAATAAATAGGGAAGTTTTGTATAACCCACTCGGCACTTGTGTCTTTGTTAATTATAACCGAATCAATCTTTTTTGTCATAATTCTTCCTTTCTTTTCTTTCTTTATATATTTCTTTCTATTCTTTCCTTCTAAGATATACTAGAAATTATATATGTTTTTTTCTTTATTCTTTTATCTTACTTTTCTTCTTTCTTTTTGTACAACATTTACTTGAGAGTAATTTTTGCTTAGCAACGATAGCGAAAACTAATCTACACTGCACAGCAATAACTCCGTCTTTATCTCTGAGTGAACAAGGAACGGAAATATCTCCATTCTTATCATATCTCACTGCCGAGTCTAAATGAAATGTAGCTTCATTTAAACATTCAATAGGTTTCAAGAACTTAAAGTCTCTTACTGCCTTCGTTACGATTGCTAACTCAGCTAAGTCGTTATTCTTACTCTGAGCAAAAACTTTAGCGTGTTTATGAGCATTTTCATCAAGCTTTGTAAATGAAAGCCCACCTCTTACTATTCCATACTCGTTTAAATTCATTTTAAATCTCCTTAGAAGCGAGAAAACTATTTTTAGCACTAACTATACCATCTAGGTTAATTACATCGCTGTAAGCCTGTTTAAAATCGTTTTCTATGAATATTAAAGTTGGCACTGATTCAATCTTCATATCTTCGACCAATCTTTTATCATCAGTATTAGCTGTATCATAACAGATAATTCTACCGTTGATTTTATTATCTTCACAATATTTTTCAAAGATAGGTTGTAGTTGTCTACATTTAGTGCAAGTTGTTGTTTTTACTAGTATTATTTCCATTTTATTTTCCTAATATTTTAACCCTCGTTAGTTATTTTTTCCATTCCCAAGTAAATCCGTAAGCCTTACCACCGTGATTAGCTGCTTTACTAATATTGGTTGAAGCATAACCAAGTTTCTTACAGATTTCATTTTGGCTTTTCCAAGTTTTTACAATCGTACCATTAAATTTTTGAATTACTGGTGTATTTCTGTGTAAAAATCTTTTTTTTTTAACTGGAACAACTTCATCATCAGCTGTAATTACTTCAACAGTTTTGAAATTTTTACGAAATTTAATTTCTTCTGTCTCTGCTGGCTTTGCTATGTCTGGCTCAGCTATAGCTTCTTCTGGCTTGTCTTCAAAAATTTCTGGATGTCTATTTACAAACGATTTTAAAGATTCTGCTAAATCTTCTTCTTTGTTAGCAAGTAAGAATCCCCTAATTGTAAACATTAACATTAAGTCTTCGTTAATCATATTTTTCTCCTTTTAAAACATTTCAAGTTGTTTTTCTTCTTTTAGTCTTGCATTAGCTATTTCTATGAAATCAGGGTTTAATTCACAACCTATATAATTTCGGTTTAAATCTCTACAAGCAACAGCTGTAGTTCCTGAACCCATAAAACAATCTAACACAGTTTGTCCTTCTTGAGTGATATTAGAAACGATTCGTTTTACCATTTCTAAATTTTTCTCATTTGGATGGGAAGTGGTTTTTCCCCCTTGTATGAGGAAATATGGTATTTTAAGTTGATACTCCTTGTTGTATACTATTTTTCTATCTGTAAAATGCACTGAATACTCGTTGGATAACCAAGTATTATTAACGAAGGGGGCTGGTGCTTTTTTACAAACAGGAATTATGTGATAAAAATAACTCCTTCTCTCCGCATAGTTCAAAATATGAACTAAGTCTCTCTTACCACAAAATAAATATACATTCGGAAACCTACATACCCTTACAAGCTCATTGAGAAACGCTTCGTTGTACCAATCGTTATTAGAATTAGTCCAATCGGCCATTTCTTTATAAATTTCTGAGTGTTTAGCAATAAAACCTCTATCGTGAGCTTCTTGTTTATATGGTGGGTCTGTAATAACACAATCAACACAACCATCAGAAAGAGTTGATAAAAAACTGATAGCATCTGTGTTTATAATTGTATTTAAAGTATCCATTTTCCTATTTCCTCACAAAAGGGGGAATTAACCCCCTAGTTAATTATTTGCTAAGTTCTTCGTATTCTTTAGCTAAATCTACAAATTCACCACCAAGAGATGTTGCCATTTCTTTAAGTTCAGCAATATCTTGAGCTTTTGTTTTAGCTTCTACGAGTTTAGCTTTAATTTCAGCCAATCTGATAGTCTTATCAACAACAGCTTGTTGTCTTGAGAAGTCGGCAACAGCATCAAATTCTTTTAAATTCTTAAATCTGATACCTGATTTAACTTCTTCATTAACATCAATAGCTTCTTTAAAAGCGACAACTGTAGCAAAGTACATTTTACCTTCCTTTGAGTGAGCGATAATAATATCATTCACTTTTACTGAAACACCTTCAGGAATAGCAAAGACATATCTTTGTCC
>JAXJQK010000244.1:0-17501 GCA_036311185.1 Acutalibacteraceae bacterium
CGGCAATACTGAGTGGGTATCAATGACAGATCTTGGCGATGGTTACTATTCAGCAGAAGTACCAGAGGGTGAGTACACAACTGTATCATTCGGAAGAATGAAGCCTGAAACAACAGAGAATAACGCTGCAAACCGTTGGAACAACTCAGCAGATTATACAATTCCAACAGACGATACAAACTGCTTTACAGTAGATGCAGGTCAGTGGAGTAACGCAACAGGTGAATGGAGCATTTATGTTTCAAAGGCATCTCTAAAGAAGCTATACCTAAAGCCAAACAGCAACTGGATTAAGTCAGACGCACGTTTTGCAATGTATGTAACAGGTGCAAACGGTTCTGAGTGGGTATCAATGGGAGAAGCTGGTGATGGTTGCTACACAGCTTATGTACCATCAACAGAGTACACAAAGGTATCATTCGCAAGAATGAAGGCTAACACAACAGAGAATAATGCTACAAACCGTTGGAACTATTCAGCAGAGATGACAATTCCAACAGATGATACAAACTGCTTCGAAGTAACTGCAGGTCAGTGGAGTGACGCAAAGGGTACTTGGGAAGTATTCACACCTTCAGTATATGAGATAGATGCACTATATCTAAAACCAAACAAGAACTGGATATCTTCAAATGCACGTTTTGCAGTTTACCTATATGGTGGCGAGAGCGAGGCAGCTTGGGTATCAATGACAAAGCTTGCTGATGGTTCTTATAAGGCTGATATTCCAGCTGGTGACTATGCAAAGGTAATGTTCGCAAGAATGAAGGGTGCAGAGCTTGAAAATATCTGGGCTAACTCAGCAAACGCTTCACTAGAAATGGATATTCCAACAAACGGAACAAACTGCTTCACAATAGATGATGGCATGTGGGGTGACGCAACAGGTACATGGAACTCAATTTCTGAGCTAAAGACACTATACCTAGCACCAAACAAGAACTGGACATCTTCAAATGCACGTTTTGCCGTTTACCTATACGGTGGCGATAGCCCTGCAACTTGGGTATCAATGACAAAGCTTGCTGACGGTACATATAAGGCTGATATCCCAACTGGTCACTATACAAAGGTAATCTTCACAAGAATGAAGGGTGCAACAACTGAGAACGTATGGAACAACTCAGTAAATGAGACTCTAGCATTGAGAATACCTGTAAAGGGAACAGCTGCATTTACAATTAATGACGGTGAGTGGGGCTCAGCAGAAGGTGCATGGGGCAATTACGGTGGTTAATTAATGAATTAATCGAATAGTTTATATTCTGTTAATGTAAATAAAGAGGATATAGACGATATAACCTTCTAATAAAGATGCTTCTAAGCAGGATTATTAGTTAATCCAATTAGTAAGGATATACGGGACAGGCATCACTTATGTGGTGCCTGTTTTTGTTAATAGTTGATAAAAATAAATAAGAATTATATGCAAAAGGAGGATTTAAGGATGAAAAATATTCTTTCTATCACAAAAAAAGTGACAGTATTTTTAATGATTACAATTATTATTGCTACAATGTTTTCTGTTAGCTTTTTTGCTACAGAATCAGTAAAGATTAACGGAGAAAGTTTTAATGTAGGTGAAACTATAACCTATACTGCTAGTTTTAAATGTGAGAAACTATGTTCAGGTGTAACAGCTACAGTTACTTATGATGATACTGCTTTAGAACTAGATAAAGAAAGTGTTAATGTACCTAATTTAGGCCTATTGGCAATATCAAATGTTGATAATCCGGGTGTAGTTAAATTTATTGGTATTGATGTTTTAAACGGCTTTGATTTTACTAAGGGTGATTTGCTTGTTTCAATGTCTTTTAAGGTTAAAGACGGTGCAGTAGATAATGATATTAAGCTTGAGCTTACAGAGCTTACAGATATAGATACAAATATTATTCCAGCAGATAGCTGTACAGTTGAAGAAAGTATTCAAAAAGGTACTTATGACGGTGAGGTTGCAACCTTAGGTGACGGTGACGAGATTATAAAGCAAGATCAGGAAAACAAAAAAAATAATCCAACACAGCAAAGCCAACCTGAAGAGCTTGATAAAACAACTAGTGTATGGATAATAGTTGTTGTTCTTATAGTTGTTGCAGTAATTGTAACAGTTGTTTGTAAGGTTCTAAAAAATAATAAGGGTGAAAATGCAGATGTATCTGCAAATGAGTGATATAAACTAATTTAGTTATATGAAAATTAGTTTGCTTTTATGTTGTAATGTTAAAAGTGGTGAAGAGTTAGTATGAAGTACATTATACGATTTTTGAATATAATAATAATATCAGTTACGGCGAGTTGCTTTTTATATGTAAAAAGTACTGGTAATTTTGCTGTAATTTTTGTTTTGTCATTTTTGTCGCTGTTAATTAATATTTTTCCTTCATTTGTAAGTAGAAAAATACCTGGTATAAGATTACGAATAGCGTTAGATGGAGCTGAATTACTTATTATATTTATTTGCTCAGTTATTATTACTTTGATTTATCATATAGTACAAGCCTTTTTCTACATACCTACTTCTAATTTTGTAGAATGGCTTATAAGCGTACTTATAGCTATAGCTGTAGAGGCTGTTATATTCTGGAACGGAATTATACGAGTGTACTGTACATCTGTTCAGTTAGGGTTTAGTAAAAGAGTTTTGGGTATTGTTTGTGGCTGGGTGCCAATAGCAAACGTAGTGATGTTGCTTAATATTATAAATACTGTTTCAAAAGAAGTAAGTTTTGAAACAAATAAAATTAATCTTAATAAAAAACGCAAGGATGAACAGATATGCTGTACAAAATATCCTGTTTTATTGGTTCATGGAGTATTTTTTCGTGATTCAAAGCTACTTAACTATTGGGGTAGAGTACCGGCTGAGCTTGAAAAGAATGGTGCAACAATTTATTATGGTCAGCACGAATCTGCGTCAGCAGTTGTAGACAGTGCAGAGGAGCTTTATAATCGTATAAAATATATTGTTGAGAAAACAGGCTGTGAAAAAGTGAATATTATAGCTCACTCAAAAGGCGGTCTTGACTCAAGATATGCTATAGGTGTTCTTAATGCTGCACCCTATGTGGCATCGCTTACTACTATTAATACACCACATAGAGGTTGTTTATTTGTTGATAACTTGCTTAATGTAGCAACTGAAAGTATGAAAAATAAGCTTGCAGATACATATAATTCTTCTGCAAAGGCATTAGGAGATACAAAGCCTGATTTTATGGCGGCTGTAAATGACCTTACAGCTAATGCTTGTGAGGAGTTTAATCGCAATGTTCCTGATTCTCCAGAGGTTTACTATCAGAGTATTGGTTCAAGACTTGATAGGGCCACAAACGGAAAATTTCCGTTAAATGTGTCGTATCCACTTGTAAAGCACTATAGTGGTGCTAATGATGGTCTTGTTGCTGAACCGTCGTTTAAATGGGGAGACGATTATAAATTCTTAACAGCTAATGGCAAACGTGGAATTTCACACGGAGATGTAATAGACCTTAATCGTGAAAATATCCCTGGCTTTGATGTAAGAGAATTTTATGTTCAATTGGTAGCAGATTTGAAAAATAAAGGTTTTTAATAGGGTCGTATCTGAAAACTCAAAACAACTGCCTATTTCTACTAATACGGGAGATTTCTTCTCGAAAAATACTCGAAATACGAAAGTATTTCTCCGTTTTTTCAATCTAACTTAACTTGTATTAGCGAAATATTCAGTCGTTTTTCGATGTTCAAATACTCCCGATAAAAGCATATTTCAGAATTATTACGGATAGTTAATTCTGAAATATGCTTTCTTGTTTTTAAGATTATTCAAAAAGCCTATTAATGGTACTTTTTGTCGGTTCTTTTTGTAAATTTATGAATTGGCTTTTTTATTGACGATTATAGTAGATTTAAGTTATAATAAAATGAGTATTCTGTTTTAGAAAATGAGGGTAATTATGAAAAAAGTTTTATTTTTTATACCTAGCTTAGGTCATGGCGGTGCAGAAAAGGTACTTGTAAATTTGGTGAATAATTTGGATAAAAGCAAGTTCGATGTAACAGTACAGGTATTATTTGATGGTGGAGTAAATACACAGTTCTTAAATTCCGATGTAAAATACAAATATGTATTTAAAAGAATAATCAGAGGCAATGTAAAGCTACTTAAGCTTTTTTCACCAGAGAGGCTATATAAATGGTTTGTAAAGGAAAAATACGATATAGCAGTTGCTTATTTGGAGGGTGTGGCTTCAAGAATAATCAGTGGTTGTACTGATAAAGATACAAAAACTGTAAGCTGGATTCATATTGAACAGCATACTATGGAAAATCTTGCAACGGCATTTAGAAATGCTTCAGAAGCCGAAAAATGCTACAATAGCTTTGATAATGTAATATGTGTATCTGAATATGTTCAAAAGGATTTTACAAATATTCTTAATTTTGAAAAACATACAGAGGTTTTATATAATACAAACGAAACAGATCAGATTATTGAAAAATCTAAGGAAAAGGCTCCTATAAAGACAGATGATGATTATATTAATATCTGTGGTATAGGCACACTATGTCCAAGAAAGGGTTTTCATAAGCTGGCAAGAATACATAAAAGATTGCTTGATGAGGGTATAAAGCAGAGAGTATATATTTTAGGGCAGGGTAACTATAAAAGTCAATTAGAGACTATTATAAAAGAAAATAATATACAGGATACATTTATTTTACTTGGATATGATACTAACCCATATAAATATCTGAATGCGTGTGATTTGTTTGTATGCTCATCAGAGGCAGAGGGGTTTAGTACGGTTGTTACTGAAAGCTTAATAGTTGGTACTCCTGTTGTAACTACACGTTGCTCAGGAATGGAAGAACAGCTTGGATATAATAATGAGTATGGTATTGTAACTGATAATAACGAGCAAGCATTATATGAAGGTATAAAAGAAATGCTTACTAAAGATGGCTGTCTTGAATATTATGCAGATAAGGCATTGGAAAGAGGTAAAAGCTTCAATAAAAGCATTACTGTAAAGGCAGTTGAAGATATGCTTGAAAAGCTGTAAATTTATGTGCATAAAAATGAGAGGGTAAATATGAATTATGATAATAAAATTTCTATAGTAATTCCTGCGTATAATATTGCACCGTATCTTCCACGCTGTTTGGATAGTGTGCTTTCGCAGACCTATGAAAATTTAGAAATTATAGTAGTAGATGACGGCTCCACCGATAATACTGCCGAGGTTATACAGGAGTATGTAAAGAGGGATAGCAGAATAGTACCTATATATAAAGAAAATACAGGTGTTTCTGACACAAGAAATAAAGGATTGGACATTGCCACAGGTGATTATATAGGCTTTGTTGATGGTGATGATTATATAGAAAATAGTATGTACGAAGTACTTTTAAATAATGCTATCAAATATAATGCAGATATATCCCACTGCGGTTATAAACTGAAATTTCCTGATAATGAGTATGATTTTTATGGTACAGGAAAAATTATAGAACAGGATAAACAACAGGGTGTTATTGATTTATTAGAGGCAACACTTATAGAGCCTGGTATATGGAATAAGCTGTTTAGAAGAAACATAGTTGATAACATAAGAATGAAAAGAGAGCTAAAGAATAATGAGGATCTGCTTTTCAATATTATGGCTTTTGCAAAGGCAGAGAAATCTGTTTTTGAGGATAAACCGTTATATAATTATATAATGAGAACAAACTCAGCTACTACCTCATCAGGGCTTACATATAATAAGGTTTTTGATGGATTAAAGGTAAGAAATATTATTACAGATATGTTTAAGAATGATAGCAAGGTTTATCCAATTGCATTACATTCACAGCTAAGAATTGCGATACAGACATATCGTAATATTACAACGAACAAACAAGCTAAGGATTTTAAATCTGAGCAGAAAAATATAAAAAAACAGGTAGCAGAGCTTTACAAAAAAGCAAAGCCATTGGGTGTGCTAAGTAAAAGAACAAAGTTGGATTCTGTATTGATTATTTATTGTTCTGTTATATTTAAGCTGTTGTATATACTATATTCCAAAACAATAAAAAATCGAAGTAAAATATACAGCAACAGCGTATGAGGTGATAATATGAATAACCCTTTAGTTAGTGTTATAGTGCCTATTTATAATGTGGAAAAATATTTACCACGATGTGTAGACAGTATAGTTAATCAGGAGTATAAAAATTTAGAGATTATTCTTGTAGATGACGGTTCACCTGATAATTCTTCACAGATTTGTGATGAATATGCTAAAAAGGATAATCGTATAAAAGTTGTACATAAAGAAAACGGTGGACTATCTGACGCAAGGAATGCTGGTATGAAAATTGCTACCGGAGAATATGTGAGCTTTATTGATAGCGATGATTGGCTTGATTTAAAAACCTTTTCAATCACTATAAGCAAAATGCTTGAAACTAAGTCTGAAATAGGTGCATTTGATTTTGTAAAGGCTTATGATGATATAGAGGCAACACCTGATTTGTCAGATGAATTTGAGATTATGAATTCTGAGCAGGCTATTGAAAATACTATTGATAATGTAAAGGTAAGAACACAGGTTTGGAATAAGGTTTATAAAAGAAGCTTGCTTGACGGCATTGAGTTTATAAAAGGCAAGCTGAATGAAGATGAATTTTTTACATTCCGTGTGTTACACAGAGCAAATAATATTGTATATATACATAGACAGTGCTATTATTACTACCAAAGGCAAACAAGTATAATGGGTAACTATACACTTAGACATCTTGATATGGTAGACGGTGTAAAAGAAAGGCTACTATTTATTTCTGATAATTATCCAGCCTTATATAGTAAGGCTAAGCGTTCATTTTGTAGTGTGTGCTTGTACCATTATCAAAAGCTACTTAGACATAAAGAGGCAAACAAAGAAAATATTGGTACAAACCGAATGAAGGAGTACAGAAGCCAATATCATATATCATTTAAAGATGTTAGCAATTCGGGCTTTTTAGAAAAGGTTAGTCTTCTAGCCTCCAATTCAACATTGGGTCTTAATTTGATTGCAAGGCTAAGAAATATTTTTAAATACGGCATATAAAAGGGGAATAAAATGAGAATTTTTTCAATTTTAAGAAATAGAGTAACATCACCCTTAAAAGGTTTATTTAGTGATATTTCGCATGGATATGTAAAGCTTGGATTTGCACGCTTTTTTGCCAGCTTTTTTAATGGTACTAAATTTTCAAATTATTTTTATAAAAAAAAGCACAATATTATTTTAAACGAATTAAAAAAAGAGCTTGGGGATGTTTTGGAGAAATTTAAGAACCATACCTGTGATGTAAGCTATAACGAAAATGCACCTATATGGATAAGCTGGTTACAGGGCTATGACTCTGCACCCCCGTTAGTAAAAAAATGTATAGACAACATTAAAAAATCTACTACACATCCGGTTAATTTGATTACTTTGGAAAATATGAGTGATTATGTACAGCTTCCGGATTACATATTAAAGAAGTTTAAAGAAGGAAAAATAATTAATGCACAGTTTGCAGATATATTAAGAATGACTCTTCTTTCTGAGTATGGTGGGTTGTGGATTGATGCTACGGTATTTATTCCTAACGGAATACCTGAATCAGTATTTCAAGGTGAATTTTATACCTGTAAAAGAAAGCCTGTACAATCAGGTTATATCTCTGATTATAAATGGACAACTTTTCTTATAGGTTGTCAAAAGGGCTGTGTTATAGCTGATACAGTTAAGGAACTGTTTTTTGAATATTTAAAGAGAAGAGATTATCTTGTTGATTATTTTTTGTTTGACTACTTCTTGTTTTTAACATATGAGAATATCCCTCATGCTAAAGAGCTTATAGATAACCTACCTTATAATAATTCTAAGATTGAAGAGCTTCAGGCTATGATGAATATGCCATTTAATGAGGAAGAGTATAAAAAAATAATTGAAGCAGAAGATACTGTTTTTTACAAGCTATCTTGGAGAATGCCTTTTGATAAATGTACAAGTAGTGGAGAACAAACCTTTTTTGATTTCTTTCTAAACAATGTATAAGTAGTATATTAAGATAGGCAATTAATTTTTTAGAAAGGCAGATTAATTATGAACCCTTTGATTAGTATTATAGTGCCTGTGTATAAAGTTGAGAAGGTTTTGCACTATTGCATAGAAAGTATTCTACAGCAAACATATAAAAACTTTGAGTTGTTACTTATTGATGATGGTTCACCTGACAAAAGTGGAGAAATTTGTGACAGCTATGCCGAAAAAGACGGAAGAATCAGAGTTATACACAAAAAGAATGAGGGCGTATCTGTAGCCAGAAATACAGGCTTTGACAATGCAAAAGGTGAATATATAGTTTGTGTAGATAGTGATGATTATGTAAATGAATGCTATCTACAGGATTTTGTAGATGTTGTTAATGAATACCCCGATGCCCAAATGGTATGGTGTGGTTTTTCTACCGTTGAGGATTATGAGAAAAATATTACTGAAAATGAGCCATATGATAGTAGCGAAGAAAAGCTTGTAATAACAGATATTTCAAATATAATGATCCTACATTCAAAATGTTTAGATTCATCTCCTTGGAATAAGCTGTATAAAAGGGAGATAATTATTTCTAATAATTTAAGAATGAATAAGGATATTTCGCTTGGCGAAGATTTGATGTTCAATTTTTCTTATATGGATTCTTGTTGTAATAAAACAATATATTGTTTGAATAGAAAAAATTATAATTATATAACGGTAAATAACGAATCCTTAAACAGTAAATTTTATATTTCTATGTTTGAGCTCTATAAGTATCTTAATTTACAAATGTATACTTTTTTAGTTAAGTGGAATATTGATGCTGAACAGATGAAGCTGTATTATAACTTTGTTTACTATAGCTATCTTAGGTGTTTAGATAATACATTTCATTCCCAAAGTACATATGCAAGTAATAAAGAGAGGTATAGGTGCAATAAAAGGATTTTACAAAGCAAAGAGTTCAAAGAGGCAATTGAAAAATCTAATTGCCGTATTTTACCGATATTAAAATTGGTGTATAAAACTAATTCGTATTGGCTGGTAAAAAAATGTAATGCTCTTATTAAATTTATAAGTGATATAAAAAACAGAAGATAAATAAGAGGAATGTAATATATGATTAAGTCGAAAGAGGAACTAAAAGAATATATAGCTTCTGATAATACATATTTTAGGGATAAACCAAAGAAAGCACGTTTTTGGATGTCTGCTGTTAATGACCCAGAAAGTCAGATAAGTAAGTTTACAGAATTTCTTCGTAAAGAGGAGTACTACGCAAATACAAATCTTAAAAAAGGAAAACTAAAAATTCTTTTAAGGCTGTACTATCAAAGAAGAAAAAATATATATGGAAACAGACTTGGTATTTTGATGGATACAAATTGCTTTGGAAAAGGCCTTACAATATATCATCATGGTTCAATAATAGTTAATCCTGGTGCAAAAATTGGAAGTGGATGTAAATTACATGGGAACAACTGTATAGGTAATGATGGACAGAGTTCAGGTGTTCCTGAAATTGGAGATAATGTTGATATAGGTTTTGGAGCAAGTATAATTGGTGATATAAAAATAGCCAATAATATAAAGATTGGAGCAGGTGCAGTTGTTACTAAATCCTTTTTGGAAGAAAATATAACTTTAGTGGGAGTGCCTGCAAGAAAGCTATAATACAATTTTTAAATTTGCTTTGAATAGATGTTTAATTTATTATAAAAATAGTGGTGTTTCTAAAAATATTTTAGAAATAGACAGTTGTTTTGAGTTTTCAGCTACGACTTAAACAATCCAGTAAGCAAGAACGAAAAGTGACAGTTTAAAAAGTATATGGATAATAGAATAAAGCTACTTATAAGAATTGTCTATAAACTTATTAATTATAGTTTTTTAGAGATGATTAATAGTATGATAAGGCTTTTGTGTGGTTTAAAAAATAAGAAGTTGTAACGGAGAGATTTTATGGTATATTTTTTTAATCATTTAGATAGTGCTAATCATGGTTGTGAGGCAATTGTAAGAACCAGTAAAAAGATAATTGATACTGATATAACTTTAATATCTATGGAGCCTCAGGGTGACAAAAGATATGGAGTAGATAAAATAATAAATATAGAAAGAGATAATATAAGCTGTGAATATGGAAAATTTTCCGGACTGCTTGCAGGAGTTTATCGTAAGCTGAAACGTAGCGATTATATGTTTAATAAATTAAAAAGAAATGACCTTATCAGCAAGGCTAAAAAGGGTGATATATTTATATCTATCGGAGGTGATAATTACTGTTATGCTGGTTATGATATTTTAGCTGATATTAATACGGCGTTAAAGAAAAAGGGTGTAAAAACTGTACTATGGGGTTGCTCTGTAAATGAGGGAGATATGCCTGAAATTATGAAGAAGGATTTAGCAACCTTTGATTTAATTACGGCACGAGAAACTATAAGCTATGAAATATTAAAAAAGCTGAATAAAAATACATATCTTTTTGCAGACCCTGCTTTTACACTTGAAAAGAGGGAAGCACCGTTGCCTGAAAATTTTAAAAAGGGAAATATGGTGGGAATTAATTTAAGTCCGTTAGTGTTGGATTTGCGTAAAGATGATAATGTGATTTTAGAAAACTATATCGAGCTTATAAAATTTATACTTGAAAGTACCGATATGAGTATAGCTCTTACTCCTCATGTTGCAGTTGAAAGTAACGACGATAGAAAGCCTCTTATGAAATTGTATGAAATGTTTAAGCATACAAATAGGATTATTATGCTAGAGGATAATAACTGTATGGTGCTTAAATATTATATTTCTAATATGAGGTTTTTTATTGGAGCAAGAACTCACGCAACCATTGCTGCCTATTCTACGGGTGTACCAACTTTAGTGGTTGGTTATTCAACAAAATCAAAGGGGATAGCAAGAGATTTATTTGGCAGTGAGGAAAATTATGTTGTTGATATTAAAAATATGAAATCAACAAACGACCTTAAAGATGCCTTTAGATGGATAATGGAACAGGAAGGTAATATAAAGGAAAAGCTTGCAGAGAAAATTCCGGAGTGTATTAAAAGTAGTTATAAAGCCGGAGAAACAATAAAAGCGTTGAGTAAGAATTATTAATATTAAGGAGAATTTTATGGCTAAGACAAATCAGTTGAGAGCCGGAGTGTGGCTTTCATATTTAAATATGGCGATAGGTAGTATTATACCGTTAATATATACACCTATTATGTTGGATATGCTTGGACAGGCAGAGTATGGAATCTACAGCCTGGCTAACTCTGTTATGGGATATATAAGCTTGCTTAATTTTGGACTTGGATTTACTATGGCTAGATATATTACAAAATATAGAGCAGAGGATGACAAGGATAAAGAAGAAAGAGTAGTAGGTTTATTTACAGTTATATTTATGGTTATTGGTTTATTAACCCTTATAACAGGAACTGTTGTGGGTTTTAATCTTGACTTTTTTTATGGTAACTCACTTACTGCAGATGAGCTTCGTACTATGAAATTATTGGTGCTATTACTTACGTTTAATGCAAGTATATTTTTACCTTGTTCAGTATTTTCATCTATAACAATATCTCACGAAAGATATATTTTTAACAGAGTGATGAATATAGTTCTTACTATTATATCTCCGTGTGTTAATCTTATAATGTTAGGTATGGGCTTTAAGTCTGTTGGATTAGTTCTTTCTTCTACTATAGTTGGTGTTTTTGTAAATATAACATATATAATGTATTCATATAAAAAGCTACATATAATGCCTAAGTTTAAAAATATGCCGTTTGGGATGTTAAAGGAGATATTAACGTTTTCGTTTTTTTTGTTCTTGGGCCAGATAGTAGAAACACTTTATGGTACAACTGATAAGGTTATAATAGGTGCAGCAATGGGTGCAGTAGCTGTTGCAGTATATAATGTAGGTGCTACATTTAATGGATACATAATTCAGATTTCTACAACAATAAGTGGTGTGCTTATGCCAAAGATAACAACTATGGTTACAAAAAATGCCACAAATGAAGAGATTTCAGAAATATTTATAAGAGTGGGAAGATTACAGTTTATAGTGGTATCCTTTATGACCTCAGCGTTTATCGCTTTTGGAAAGCAATTTATTTTCCTTTGGACGGGTCCTGAGTATGGTGAAGCATATGTAGTTGCTTTACTGGTAATGCTTCCTATTACAGTTCCACTTATTCAGAATACAGGAATAAGTATTTTGATGGCACATAATAAACATAGCTTTCGTTCAATTGTTTATGCTATTATTGCAGTATTTAATGTAATACTTACAGTGATATTGGTTAATGATTATGGAATAGTAGGAGCTTCTTTTGCAACCTTCATTGGCTATGTTATAGGTCAGATTTTTATAATGAACTGGTATTATCATAAAAAAATAGGTATAAATATTCCATTGTTCTGGTTGAATATTTTGAAAATGTCACCAGTTATGATAGTTATGATGTTAGCAGGATTATTTGTTAACAATAATATTTTTATACTTGACAGCTGGACTAAGTTTTTAATATCTGCTATTATTTTCACAATAATTTATGCAGTATGTGCGTATTTTGTTATGATGAATGATTACGAAAAGGATATATTTAGAGGACCTGTTAAAAAGATTTTTGCAAAGTTTTTTAGTAAGAAATCAGAAGGTTAATTATGTTAAAAATAAGTGAAAAAAAAGACTGCACAGGCTGTTATGCTTGTGCAGCTATATGCAAAAACGGTGCAATCGTTATGAAAAAGGACGAGGAGGGCTTTAGGTATCCTGTTATTAACGAAAGTAAATGTATAAAGTGTAAGCTTTGTGAAAGGGTTTGTCCTGTTAAAAATCAAAGCAATACTAACAACATACTCGAAAGCTATGCAGCGTTTAATAAAAATGATGAAATACGAAAATTAAGCTCATCGGGAGGCTTGTTTACACGTTTTGCAAAACAAATTCTTGATGAGGGTGGTGTAGTGTTTGGTGCAGCATTTGACGAAAACTACAATGTACACCATATTTATGTTAAAACTGAAGCAGAGCTGGAAAAATTGCGTTCTTCAAAATATTTGCAAAGCCAAATTAAAGACAGCTTTGTTAAGGCAAAGTTCTTTTTGGATAAAGGACGTAAGGTTCTGTTTAGTGGTACGCCTTGTCAGGTAGCAGGACTAAAGAGCTTTTTGAGAAGAGAGTACAAAAATTTGTATACACAGGATATTATTTGCCATGGTGTACCGTCACCACAGGTATGGCAGAAATATTTAACTACTGTTAATACAGAGAATAAAAAGATTGAAAAGGTATGCTTTAGAAGTAAACGCAATGGTTGGAAAAATTATGGACTTGAAATAGTATATGAGGATTCAACCGACTATTTTTGCGATTTCAGAGAGAATACATATTCAAAGGCATTTTTAAATAATCTTTGCTTAAGACCCTCTTGCTATGAATGTGCTTTTAAAAAACAAAAGCCGTTTTCAGATGTAACCCTTGCTGATTATTGGGGAGTAGATATTGAAAATCCAAAGATTGATGATAATAAGGGTATATCGGTAGTAATTATTAACTCAGAAAAGGGTAAAGAGCTTTTATTTAATGAAAAAGACAAGCTTTTTGTAGATAAACTGGATATTTCAGTTGTTCTTCAACACAATTCATCTCTTGTAGAGAGCTCTCCTATGAATAAAAAACGTGATTACTTTATGCGTAATTTAGGTAAAAAAGATTTTGATAAACTTGTGGATAAATGCACAAAGCCGAAAAGGCAAACAAAACTAGTTCACTTTACAAGAAGAGCATTTGGAAAGGTGAAAAGAACAATTGTAAAGAAAAGATAAAAGCAAGGGTATTTCTCTTGCAGAAATACCCTTGAAAAATAATGTTTGGTTTTAAGTTGCAAACAAAAAACCGAGCTTACGTAGTAAACTCGGTTCTGGTGGATCATCAGGGACTCGAACCCGGGACCTACCGGTTATGAGCCGGTTGCTCTAACCAACTGAGCTAATGATCCATTTGCTATTGCCAAATTATTATAACAATAAAATTTAATAATGTCAATACTTAATTTTAAAAAAGGGAGAAATTTTAATGAAGATATTGTTTGTATCAAATGTAAGAAGTCATATCGGACAATTTCATACTAATTTTATTAATTTATTAAAGGAAAACGGTCATACTATAGATGTATCTTGCTTTGATAATTCAGCTGATAAAGACGGATTTGATTTTAAATCTATAAATAAATTTAATTTCATACCATTACAGCGTTCTCCTTATAAAAAGGAAAATATAAAGGCTATAAAACAGCTTAAAGAGCTTATTATTAAAGAGGATTATGATATAATACATTGCCATACTCCAATGGGTGCAGTAGCAGCAAGAGTAGCAGCAAAGCAGGCAAAGTCTAAAGCAAAGGTAATATATACTGCACATGGATTCCATTTCTTTGAGGGAGCACCAAAAACAAATTGGTTGTTTTTCTATCCGGTAGAGAAAATGCTGGCTCATTATACTGATACTCTTATAAACATTAATCAAGAGGATTATAACCTAGCAACTACAAAGAAGTTCAAGGTTAAGGATCAGATAATAAAGGTAAACGGTGTTGGTGTTGATTTAAGTAAATTTTCAGCAGTAACTCCAGAAATGAAGTTACAGTTAAGAGAAGAGTATGGCTTTAATAAGGATGACTTTATGCTGATTTACCCTGCCGATCTGGTTACAGGAAAAAATCAGGAAATGATTTTTAAAGCTGTTAAAATATTAAAGAATAAAATCCCTACAATTAAGCTGTTGTTACCAGGTCATCAAAGAATGATTACAGAATACAAACAGATGGTTAAGGATATGGGTATTGAGAATCACGTTGAATTTATGGGCTACAGACGAGATATAGCCAAGCTTGTTGCTATGTGCGATGTTTCGGTGTCTGCAAGCAGACGAGAGGGCTTGCCTGTAAACCTTATAGAGGCATCAGCTATTGGTAAGCCTATTGTAGCTACAAGAGTAAGAGGCAACAGCGACATTGTGGAAGACGGTGTAAACGGCTTTTTAGTAGAGCTTGACGATTACAAGCAAATGGCTGAAAAGCTATTGAAAATTTACAGCGATCCACAGCTTGCAAAGAAAATGGGAGAAGAGGCTGTAAGAATTTCTAAGAAATATTCAATAGAAGAAGTAAATAAAAGTCTTGCAGAGGTTTACAAGAAATACGGTGCTGAATTTAGCACAATTTAAAATATAAATCTTGTACATAGCAACACAGAAATGCGTTTGCACTGCTTAAAAATGCTTGACGGAGGTTTCTTTGTGTGCTATAATAGCCAAGGTGCCTCAACCACGGTTTTTGGAGTAAGCCTGAAGCAGGATATCACCTTCCTTTAACTGTGATTGGTTTGATACAATGGGCATAATATTAAAAAAGAGGTGAAAATAATGCTAAAGACAGAGAAAGACGCAATTATCAAGGAGTATGCTACTCACGAGGGCGACACAGGTTCTCCAGAGGTTCAGATTGCTCTTCTAACAAAGAGAATCAACGACCTAACTGAGCATCTAAAGACTCATAAGAAGGACCACCACTCAAGAAGAGGTCTACTTAAGATGGTAGGTCAGAGAAGAAATCTTCTTAACTACCTAACTAAGGTTGACATTGAGAGATACCGTTCAATCATCGCAAGACTAGGTATCCGTAAATAATTGCTTAATACAGGGCAGACAGCTTAACATAGGGCAGTCTGCCCTTATACTAATACCTATTTAAACAATAGACAACTTGTCGGCATAATTTACTCAGCACTTCGTTCTTCTCCTTGACAAGCGTCAGCTTGCCTGCGTCGGCGTCCTTGTTCTGAGCAAATTATGCTCGACAATCCATTCTACTGTTTAAACAGGTATTAGTATTAAAGTCATTTTTAATAAGCTACAAAAAGCCTAAAAGGCGTTTATATACATTTGCAGGTTTTCTACTTGGTTAGCAGTGAAACGACCGTTTATTTATATGTAAGCTGTGGTTTTATTGCTAAGCGGTACGAGCCTGTAAAAATAATTTTTATAGGAGAATAAGATTATGTTTGAGAATTTCAGAGTTTTTGAAACAGAGTTTGCAGGCAGACCTTTGGTTGTAGAAACAGGTAAGATTGCACAGCTTGCAAACGGTTCTTGCTTGGTTCGCTATGGCGAAACAGTTGTAAATGTTGCAGTAACAGGTGCTGCAAAGCCAAGAGAGGGTATCGACTTTTTCCCTCTTTCAGTAGATTTTGAAGAGAAGATGTATGCTGTTGGTAAAATTCCTGGCTCTTATCTAAAGAGAGAGGGTAGACCTTCTGACAAGGCTGTACTTGTTTCAAGAGTTATCGACAGACCAATCCGTCCATTGTTCCCTAAGGATATGAGAAACGATGTTTCTGTTGTATGTACAGTTATGAGCGTAGACCCAGACTGCTCACCAGAAATTACAGCAATGGTTGGTACATCTATTGCACTTTCTATTTCAGATATTCCTTGGAATGGTCCTATTTCAGGTGTTTCAGTAGGCTTGGTTGACGGTAAGTTCGTTATCAACCCAACACAGGAAGAAAGAGCAAAGTCAAGAATGGCTGTAACTGTTGCTTCAACAGATAGCAGAATTGCTATGATTGAGGCTGGTGCAGATATGGTATCTGACGAGGATATGTACGAGGGTATTATGGCTGGTCATACTGCTAACCAGCAGATTATCGAGTTTATTAAGGGTATCCAGAAAGAAATCGGTAAAGAGAAGTTCAGCTACCCAAGCAACGAGCCAGACCACGAAATGTTTGAGAGTATCTTCAACTTTGTTGAGGAAGACCTAAAGGTTGCTCTTGATACAGATGATAAAACAGTAAGAGATGCAAGATTGCTTCCTATATATGAGGCTGTACACGCAAAGTTTGATGAAATCTACCCTGAGCAAGAGGCTAAGATTGACGAGTGTATGTACAAGTCACAGAAGACTGTTGTTCGTCGTTGGTTACTTGACGAGCAAAAGAGAGTTGACGGCAGAGGTATGGATGATATTCGTCCACTTGCTTCTGAGGTTAGCTTGCTACCAAGAGTACACGGTTCAGGCTTGTTTACAAGAGGTCAGACACAGGTTCTTACAATTGCAACACTTGGCCCTGTAAGCGACCAGCAGATTCTTGACGGTATTGATGACGAAGAAACAAAGAGATATATGCACCACTACAACTTCCCTTCATATTCAGTTGGTGAAACAAGACCAAGCAGAGGTCCTGGTAGAAGAGAAATCGGTCACGGTGCTTTGGCTGAAAGAGCTCTTGTTCCTGTTATTCCTTCAGTTGAGGAGTTCCCATATGCTCTAAGACTTGTATCAGAGGTTGTATCTTCTAACGGTTCAACATCACAGGGCTCAATTTGTGGTTCTACACTTGCTCTTATGGATGCTGGTGTACCTATTAAAGCAC
>JAXJQK010000245.1:0-8754 GCA_036311185.1 Acutalibacteraceae bacterium
ATTTTCTTGCTTTTATCAATGCTCCACTTGCGTCTATGGAAATAATGAATACAAAAATTTTAAAGGAATATCGCAATAATGCAAACAGAAAGGTTAACTCTGAGATCGCCAATATAAAAAAGACAATAGCTGCATCAATGGATCAGATTTCAGCTATAGAAAAAATAAGAGATACAGTTGGACTTGAAAGTCTTAATGATGACTTAAAAGAGCTTGCACAGCTAAGACTTGATAACCCAGATTTATCATTAAGAGCCTTAGGTGAAATGCTTGTTCCACCAATAAGTCGTAGTGGGGTTAATCACAGAATGAAAAAACTAATTGAAATGGGTAAATAAAATTAAAGTTAAAGGTAAATAATATGAAAGATTTTGATAACCGTTCAAACACAGATAGAAGATTTGACGAATTTTATAATAATACCGATAGATATAGTGATTACAATAGCAATTTTAATAGTAACCATAATAATGACAGATGTCCATTAAATAGTTCACATAATAACGTCTATAATGATCGTAATTACACGGATAATTATGACAAAAACATAAAGGAATTTGAAAGAAATCATAATCAAACAAAAAAAGGTTGCATAAAACCTATAATCTTTTTTTTGAGTTTTTTGAGTGTAGTAGCCTTTTTGGGTGCAATAGGCATAATTTTATTTTTAGATACTAGTGCGGCTAATGAAACTAATCCTGTAAAACAACAACAATTAGAGCAAATGTCTATGTATATCTTCTTTGGTATTTTTACATTAATTGGTTTGGGAATGTTGATACTTCCAAAAATCGATAAGAAAATAAAATTGAATCGTTGCAAATGTCTGGTTAAGGCCACTGTTGTAGGTTATAAAAATCGTTCTAGAGTAAATTATGATCCGGAGACTGGAAGGAAAGAAAAACCTTGTGTTTCACCGGAATATGAATTTTTCTATATGGGTAAAATCTACCACGTGATATCAAACTCATCAAGAAATTTTGCGTTGCCTGCAATAGGTTCTCAGATTGATATGCTTATAAACGAGGAAGACCCATATGATTTTTATGTAGAAGAAAAAATTGATGCTTTAACTTCTTTATTTGTAGGTTTGTTGTTTTCTGCTATAGGTATAGTGGGGTTAATTAGTAATTTTGGGACAAATATATAGGTGATAATTATGAGAGACTTTGACAACTATTCAAACGATGATAAAGAGTTTGACCAATTTTATAATAATAACCCAAATACCGATAGATATAGTGAGTACAACAACTATAATAATACTTTTAATAGTAACTATAATAACGATGCTTATTCATCAAACAACAATTATAACAATAACTACAATAATAATAGATATTCAGAAAACAGAGCTTATCACAACAATGACTACTATGGTATGGATTATAACGAAATTTATAACGAAGCTTCAGGTAAACTTTGGGAATGGTGCAAGCAAAATAAAAAAAAGATAATAAAATTTATAATATCTATTTTTCTTATTTGGGTTGGAGTATTTATACTAAGCATAGCTCTTGCTATTGTTAGTTTTGAGATTTCAGGTAAGTCAAGGGATGTATCTCTGTTTTTTTATTTAATTATTTCTATATTAATTGGTGTGTTTTTATTATTATACCAACCAATTAGAAAGTATAAGAAAAAGAAAGTTTGCAAATATTCGGTTAAAGCTACTGTTGTAGGATTTAAAGAAACAATATCGCATAGTAAAAATGGTATTAGTAAGCTTTTTTCACCAGAATATGAATTTTACTATAAAGGTAAAACCTACATAGTAGAGGAAAAATCATCAAGAAATATTGCACTGCCTAAATTAGGTGATAAGTTTGATATGCTTATAAACGAAGAAAATCCTAATGATTTTTATGTAAGCTCAATATCTGTTAATATGATTTTTGTGATTTCAGGACTTATATTTTTTATTATTGGTGCGGGTGGAATCTTACTTTCTATGTAAATACATATTTACAACTAATGCTAGGGAATATTTAAAAGCAAAAAGCACTTTTTGTTTTTAAATAAGCTCTAAAAATTATGAAAAATAATATAGGTGATAATTATGAGAGATTTTGATAATCGATTAAACACAGGTAAAGGGTTTGATGAATTTTATAATAATAAGCAAAATGCTGATAGATATAGTGATTACAATAATAGTAGTTATAACAATTCTTCTTTTTATGGTAACTATAATAATAACGATAGCTATTCCTCAAATAGCGACTATAATAATCCCTTTAATAACAACTACAATGATAACGACAGCCATTCAGTGAACAACAATTATAACAATAATTTTAATAATAACTATAATAATAACAGATATTCGTCAAACGGTGCTTATAATAATATCTATAATAATACTCATACAACTAATTATGATAAAAGTGCAAAGAACTTTGAAAAGTTTCAAAAAAAACAGAAAAAAGATAGCATATTAGCTATACTTGTTATATTGGGGCTTTTAAGTGCATTTGGTTTAGCTATATTTTTTACTATTAGTACATCTAATGCCACTAGTATTGAAGAAAAAAAGCGTTTAGAGCAAATAGCTATATATGTCTTTTGTGCTTTTTTTACATTAATTGGTTTTGGGGTGGGGATATATCCCATAATCAATAAAAAAAGAAAATTAAAGCGTTGCAAGTGTTTGGTTAAGGCTACCGTTACAGGTTATGAACGTCATCGTAGCAGTGAGGGTGGATCTACATATGCACCTAAATATGAATTTTTCTATATGGGTGAAATATACAACGTACAAGAAAGCTCATCAAGAAATTTTGCACTTCCTGCAAAAGGCTCTCAGATTGATATGCTTATAAACGAGGAAGATCCATATGATTTTTATATAGAACAAAAAGCTGTTGATGTGCTTATGTTAGTTGCAGGTTTTGCGTTTTTTGTTGTTGGTATATGGGTTATGATTAGTAATTTTTATGGACAACTATAATTTTAATATTAGGTCTTGTTTGAAAAATTAAAACTCAAACAAGACCTAATAAAAAATCATTTAAAAATAAAATATAGGTGATAATATGAGAGATTTTGATGATCGTTCAAAAATGAACAGAGAGTCTAATGAATGTTATAATAATTATTCTTCAAATAATAGTGCTTATGGTGGTAATAATGACTATCACGTAAATAATAGCAGTTATAATGCCAATAATTCAAATAATCACCAACTAGAAAATCTAAATAGAGTTTATATGAACAAAACTAAAAATTCAGTATCTAGTGTGTTGCTTTGTATTGCTTTTCTTTCTATATTTGCTTTGATAATAATTTCAATAGTTGTTTATGATAGAAGAGTAAATATACCTATGGAAAATCTATTTCCTAATTTATTATTAGTTGTAATTTTTATAACAATTTTAAGTGCAACTGCTACTCCGTTAATAAACGGTATATTAAAAAGGCGTCGTTGTAAAATTCATATTAAAGCAGATGTTAAAGATGTTTATACAAGTAGTGGTACTAATGGCAATAAAAGATATACTTATACATATCAGTATGTTTATATGGGTAAAGAGTATGTTATTACAACAACAGAGCGTAGTTGTATTGAGTTACCAGAAAAAGGTGATTTGGCTGATGTTTTGATAAACGAAGATAATCCCAAAGATTACTATATAGGGAATAAAACAATAGAAAGAGAAACGTTTCTTATGAGTATAGCAATTGTTGTTGTTGTTAGCGTTTGGTTAAAAATAGGACTTGCTAATTATAAATAAGGTGATAATTATGAGAAATTCAGATAATGGTTCAAGAGAATATTATAGTAAAGACGATAACAGATTTGATTATAATAGAAATTATAACAACGAATTTTATGGAGTAAACAATCAATATAATAATTCACAAGTGAACAATAATGGGTACAATAATAGTTACACTACAAATAATAATTACAATAGCAGGGATTACAGCAATAGTAGCTATACTAAAAATTATGAAAATAATTTACATAATCAAAATCGCTTTGATACCGAAAAAATTTATGTAAAGTCACGTAAAAAAGGAAGCTGGTTACCGCTTATAGTGATTTTTTCACCTGTATTATTAACGTTTATAGTCGTTGCAATTATAATTATTACCAGCCTTTTAGGTATAGGGGAAGAACTATTCTCTAAAATAATGGAAATAATTCCGATTTTAATCATTGCCATAATAGCTTTTATTATAGTTTATTTTTTTATTAATAAAGCAAAAACAAAAAGTTCCAAAAAACAAAATTGCAAATACAATATAAAAGGTTTAGTGATAGATGTACGTAAGGTAGAAAAATCAACTACATATTATATACCTATAATTATGTATTGTTTTATGGGTAAGGAATACATTATAAATGATGATACACAATATTTTAATTGTATTGAAATAGGTACTGAAATTGATATGAGAATAAATCAAAATAACCCTGAAGAATTTTATATAGAAATGATTGAAAAAAAGTAAAATTCATATAAATATAGTTGCGAGTATATTTGTTATATCATTTGTTGCAATATTTATTATTTTTATGAATAAGATAACTTTTGTCTTTAATCTAAAAATAAAAAAGAGTGTATAATAAAAATTACATAAGAGAGGTGATAATTAATGTCGTTTGTTCATTTACATGTGCATAGCGAATACAGCTTGCTTGATGGTGCTTGCAGAACAAGCAAATTGATAGATACAGCTATAAAGCATAACGCAAACGCAGTAGCAATTACTGACCATGGCAATATGTATGGTGCAATTGATTTCTATAAAGAAGCTGTTAAAAAGGGTATAAAGCCTATTATCGGTTGTGAGGTGTATATGGCTACACGCAGTAGATTCGATAAAGCTACCGAGTACGACCGACATAATTATCATCTTGTTTTACTTTGCAAAAATAATACGGGTTATCAGAATTTAATTCAACTTGTATCAAAAAGCTGGACAGAAGGCTTTTACAGTAAACCACGAATAGATAAAGATTTACTTGAAAAGCATCACGAGGGTCTAATATGCCTTTCTGCCTGTCTTGCAGGTGAAATTCCACAGAATTTATTGCGTGGAGATTACACAAAAGCAAGAGAACTTGCAAATTATTACAGTCAGCTTTTTGGTAAAGAGAATTTTTATTTAGAAATTCAGAACCACGGCATAAAAGAACAGCTTGTTGTGTTGCCACAGCTAATTCAACTTTCAGAGGAAACTGGAATTGAACTAGTAGCAACTAACGACTGTCACTATATAAATAAATCAGACAGTGAAATTCATAATATTTTACTTTGTATACAAACAAACCATACTATAAATGATAAGGATAAAATGGAATTTCATACAGATGAATTCTATTTTAAAACAGAAGAAGAAATGCTTAAAATTTTTTCTTCTGTACCTAAGGCGATAAGCAATACTCAGGTTATAGCAGATAGGTGCAATGTTTCATTTGAATTTGGAAAAACCAAGCTACCACATTTTGAAGTTCCTGATAATCAAAATCATTTTGAGTATTTTCGCAATGAGTGCTATAAGGGATTGTACAAGCGTTATGGAACTTCTCCACAGCAGTCAATAATAGACAGACTTGAATATGAATTAAAGATAGTAAATCAAATGGGTTATGTTGATTACTATCTTATAGTAAACGATTTTATACAATACGCAAAATCAAACGGAATACCCGTTGGTCCAGGTAGAGGTTCTGGTGCAGGAAGTCTGGCTGCATATTGTATCGGTATAACGGGAATAGACCCAATAAAATATAATCTGCTTTTTGAAAGATTTTTAAACCCTGAGCGTGTAAGTATGCCGGACTTTGATATAGATTTCTGTACTGAACGCAGACAAGAGGTTATAGATTACGTTGTAAGAAAATACGGTGCAGACCACGTTGCTCAGATAATTACATTTGGTACAATGGCGGCAAGAGGTGCGATAAGAGATGTAGCAAGAGCAATGGCTATGCCATACAGCATAGCCGATTCAGTAGCCAAGCTTGTACCTAACGAGCTTCATGTTACATTAGCAAAGGCTTTAGAGATTTCATCAGATTTAAAAAATAAATACGATACTGACTATGAGGTTCATAAACTTATAGATACAGCAATGGCAATTGAGGGTACACCACGTCATGCCTCTAAGCATGCCGCAGGTGTAGTTATTACAGAAAAGCCTGTAAGCGAATATGTTCCACTTGCAAAAAATGACGATGCAGTGGTTACACAGTTTACAATGACAACGCTTGAAGAGCTGGGATTGCTTAAAATGGATTTCCTAGGATTGCGAAATCTTACAGTTATTCACGATGCGGAGGTTATGATAAAACAAGTAAATCCATCTTATAATGAGGCTTTGATAAGCGATAAAGACCCTATGGTTTTCAAGATGCTTTCTCAGGGCAATTCAGAGGGTGTGTTCCAATTTGAAAGTGGTGGAATGAAAAGTGTACTAACACAGCTAAAGCCTGAAAGCCTTGAAGATTTAATAGCTGTAATTTCTTTATATCGTCCGGGACCAATGGATTCTATCCCTAAATATATCGAGAACCGACATAATCCATCTAAAGTAACATATAAACATACGCTTTTAAAGGATATACTTGATGTTACTTATGGATGTATTGTGTACCAAGAGCAGGTAATGCAGATTTTTAGAAGTCTTGCAGGCTATTCACTTGGTAGAGCCGACATTGTAAGACGAGCAATGTCTAAAAAGAAAAAAGATGTTATGGAGCGTGAACAGGATATTTTTATTAATGGTCTTGTTGATGAAAATGGAAATGTTCTTGTAGAGGGTTGTTTAAGACGTGGTGTAGATAAGGCAACTGCCACCTCAATTTTCTCAGAAATGGAGAGCTTTGCATCATATGCATTCAATAAATCTCACGCAGCAGCATATGCAACTGTGTCTTATAAAACGGCTTGGTTAAAATGCCATTATCCAAAGGAATATATGGCAGCATTGCTTACATCTGTACTTGATAATTTTAGTAAGCTTGCAAGCTATACCGAGGAATGTGCAAGACTTAATATAAAGGTATTACCAGCACATATAAATTACAGCTCACTTGCGTTTACTGTAAATAATGATGATATTCGCTTTGGTTTAATGGCTGTCAAAAATCTAGGTAAAGGCTTTATTGAAAATATCATTGAAGAACGAAAGAACGGACTATTTACATCGTTCTATGATTTTTGTAAAAGATTATATGGAAAAAATATGAACTCACGAGCTTTAGAAAGTCTTATAAAATGTGGAGCACTTGATGATCTTGGCAATAATCGCCGAGAGATGATAAGCTCTATAAAAAGTGTGCTTGAAAGCTGTGAATATAATTATCGTTATAGCAGTGCAGGGCAGTTGAGTTTGTTTGACTCAGAAATGCAAGAAGACTCTATACAGCAGACTATAGTAAAGCTAGATGATTTTACTATAACCGAAAAACTTGCAATGGAAAAAGAGGTTGCAGGTATGTATCTGTCAGGTCACCCTATGAATGAATATGAAGATATTCATAAAGCGATACGAGCAGATAAAATTATAGGTCTTGCAACTGCAGAAGAGAATAAACGCTATAAAGATGGTGACAAAGTAAATGTTTTGGGAGTAATATCAAATGTAAAGGTGCGTACAACTAAAAACAACCAAACAATGGCTACAGCTGTTATAGAGGATAAAACGGGAAGTATAGAAGTTCTTGTTTTTCCACAAGTATTAAATACTAGTGGCAGACTTCTTACAGAGGAAAATGTTGTGAAAATGTTTGGTTCACTAAGTGTAAAAGAAGACGAAAAGCCAAAGCTACTTTGCAACGAGATTATAACAATTGATCAGGTTATTAGCTTGCTCAAAAGCAGAAAGCAAACTAAATCTACAGAAATAGAAAAAAAGCCAATGGAAAATAACACTCAAAAAAATAGTTATCCAAATAAACAACATATACTATATCTAAAAGTAGATAACCTTAAAAGTAAAAAATACTTAAAGGTTAAAAATGTACTGGAAATTTTCGCAGGTAATACACAGGTAATATTCAAGGTTACAGATACTAACCAGAAACTTCTTGCACCACATAGCCTTTGGGTAATGCTTAACGAGCCTATGCTTAACGAGCTTAGATATATTCTTGGTGATAATTCTGTTTTTGTTTCTTGAGTTTAATATATTTAAGTATTACTTTTCTTTGAAAATTTGCTTGAAAACTGTAATTAATAATTTTATAATAATGTTATATAATAGTAAAATTATATCTTGGGAGGTTGAATAAAATGTCAGAAAAAGCTATAGCAATATTAACCAGTGGTGGAGATGCACCAGGAATGAATGCCGCTGTTCGTGCAGTTGCAAGAGCAGCGTTAAGTAAGGGTATGCGTTGTATAGGTGTACGCAGAGGCTACAATGGTTTACTTAATGGTGATGTTTTTGAAATGAATTTGCGTTCTGTTTCAGATGTTATTCATAGAGGTGGTACAATCCTGTACACAGCAAGAAGTGACGAATTTGCAACTCCTCAGGGCTTTAAGCGTGCAGCTGACACCTGTAGAAATCTTGGTGTAGAGGGTGTTGTAGTAATTGGTGGTGATGGCTCTTTAAAGGGAGCAAGAGCATTAACAAACGAGGGAATACTTTGTGTAGGAATCCCAGGTACAATTGATAACGATCTTGCTTGCAGTGAATATACAATAGGTTTTGATACAGCAATGAATACAGCTATGGAGATGATAGACAGTATTCGTGACACTGCACAATCACATGACCGTTGTAGTGTTATAGAGG
>JAXJQK010000246.1:0-5071 GCA_036311185.1 Acutalibacteraceae bacterium
CTTATCACTCCTATCGCTATCGAAGTTGGTCTTCGTTTCGCTATCCGTGAAGGTGGTAGAACAGTAGGTTCAGGCGTTGTTACAGCTATCAACTAATTTAAGATTTTAGCTTATAATGCTTATAATTGTATATGTTTTTTATATTTGCTTCATTTCTGTAATGATTCAGTTTAAAGCAAAAACACCTAATAAAACTTCTGGATTTCGCAACCATCGAGATACAACCTCTAAAAACGACAAAAAGGGCTGTCTGAATAATCAGACAGCCCAAAAATATTCAAGAAAAATCTAATAGAATTTGTAGATTATTCGTTTACAGCTGTAACAACGCCTGAACCTACTGTTCTACCACCCTCACGGATAGCGAATCTTAGACCCTCTTCGATAGCGATTGGAGTGATTAGCTCAACGTCCATATCAACGTTATCACCAGGCATACACATCTCTGTACCCTCTGGTAGAGAAATAACACCTGTAACGTCTGTTGTTCTGAAGTAGAACTGTGGACGGTAGTTGTTGAAGAATGGAGTATGACGACCACCCTCGTCCTTAGTTAGGATATAAACCTGACCGTGGAACTTTGTGTGTGGGTTGATTGAACCAGGAACAGCTAGTACCTGACCTCTCTCGATGTCAGTTCTCTGAACGCCACGTAGTAGTACACCTACGTTATCACCAGCCTCAGCATAGTCTAGAATCTTTCTAAACATCTCGATACCAGTAACAACAACCTTTCTTCTGTCCTCTGTTAGACCAACGATCTCAACTTCCTCGTTAGTTCTTAGCTGACCTCTCTCAACTCTACCTGTAGCAACTGTACCACGACCTGTGATTGTGAATACGTCCTCAACAGGCATTAGGAATGGTAGGTCTGCCTTACGGTCTGGAGTTGGGATAAAGTCATCAACAGCAGCCATTAGCTCGTGGATACAAGCATACTCTGGAGCGTTTGGATCCTGAGAAGCTGAATCTAGTGCTAGGAAAGCTGAACCCTTAACGATTGGTGTATCATCGCCTGGGAAATCATACTCGCTTAGTAGCTCACGGATTTCCATCTCTACTAGCTCTAGTAGCTCTTCGTCATCAACTTGGTCAGTCTTGTTCATGAATACTACGATGTAAGGAACGCCAACCTGACGAGATAGTAGGATGTGCTCTCTTGTCTGTGGCATTGGACCATCAGCTGAAGATACAACTAGGATAGCACCGTCCATCTGAGCAGCACCAGTGATCATGTTCTTAACGTAGTCAGCATGTCCTGGGCAGTCAACGTGAGCGTAGTGACGGTTATCTGTCTCGTACTCAACGTGTGATGTGTTGATTGTGATACCACGCTCTCTCTCTTCTGGAGCCTTATCGATGTTAGCGTAATCAACGAAATCTGCAGCACCACCTAGGTTTAGAACCTTTGTGATAGCAGCTGTTAGTGTTGTTTTACCGTGGTCAACGTGACCGATTGTACCAATGTTAACATGTGGTTTATTTCTTTCAAATTTTTCCTTTGCCATTGGAATTGCCTCCCTTAAATAAAAATTTTAGGTTATATATTATATTCCCTTAACCCCTATTTTACCAACATTATGGGTAAAATGCAAGGGGTTAAGTAAATTTATAATTGATTTTTTAAGAATTTTTTGTTAATTTTCATTAAATTTTATTAAAGAAAATTAGCCTTCCTTCTTATTACGCTTAGCCATAATGTCTTCTGAAACTGACTTTGGAACCTCTGCATAGTGGCTTGGCTCCATTACATACTGACCACGGCCCTGTGTGTTTGAACGCATATCTGTTGCATAACCAAACATCTCTGATAGAGGTACATTAGAGTTAATTCTCTGAGCACCGTTCTCAGCTTCCATACCCTGAATCATACCACGACGAGAGTTAAGGTCGCCGATAACATCACCCATGTATTCCTCTGGAACGATAACTGTAACCTTCATGATAGGCTCCATCAATACTGGATCAGCCTTCTTCATAGCCTCTTTGAATGCCATAGAACCAGCAATCTTAAATGCCATTTCAGATGAGTCAACCTCATGGTAAGAACCATCATATAGTGTAACCTTACAGTCAACTACGTTGTAACCAGCAAGTACACCACTTAGCATTGCACCCTGAATACCAGCATCAACAGCTGGGATATATTCCTTAGGAATAGCACCACCAACGATGTTGTTGATGAACTCGTAGCCCTTGCCTGGGTTTGGCTCAACCTTAATCTTAACATGACCATACTGACCCTTACCACCTGACTGTCTAGCGTACTTCTGGTCAACATTAGCCTCAGCACGGATAGTCTCTTTGTAAGCAACCTGAGGAGCACCGATGTTAGCCTCTACCTTGAATTCTCTTAGTAGACGGTCAACGATGATTTCTAGGTGAAGCTCACCCATACCAGCGATAATTGTCTGGCCTGTTTCTTCATCTGTATAAGCCTTGAATGTTGGGTCTTCTTCTGCAAGCTTTGCAAGAGCAATACCCATTTTCTCCTGACCAGCCTTAGTCTTTGGCTCGATAGCAACATGGATAACTGGCTCTGGGAATTCCATAGACTCTAGAATTACAGGGTTCTTCTCGTCACATAGAGTATCACCTGTAGTTGTATACTTTAGACCAACAGCAGCAGCGATATCACCTGAATAACAAGTGTCGATATCCTTTCTGTCGTTAGCGTGCATCTGTAGAATTCTACCGATACGCTCACTCTTATCCTTTGTAGCATTATAAACATTTGTACCTGCGTTTACGCTACCAGAGTAAACTCTGAAGAAGCATAGCTTACCAACAAATGGGTCTGTTGCAATTTTAAATGCAAGAGCAGAGAATGGCTCGCTGTCTGATGCAATTCTGCAAGTTTCCTCTTCTGTATCTGGGTTAACACCCTTGATAGCAGGAATATCTGTTGGAGCTGGCATATAGTCAACAACAGCATCAAGAAGTAGCTGTACACCCTTGTTACGGTATGATGTACCACAAGTTACAGGAACCATCTCGTTGTCTATTGTAGATTTACGAATCTGAGCTCTGATTTCATCTATTGTTAGCTCTTCGCCACCAAAGTATTTCTCCATTAGCTCATCGTTGCACTCAGCAACACACTCGATTAGCTCATCGTGGTACTTCTGTGCAAGCTCTTTCATATCCTCTGGGATTTCTTCCTCACGGATGTCTTTACCTAGGTCATCATAATAAACCTGAGCCTTCATCTCTACAAGGTCGATAATACCCTTAAATTCGTCTTCAGCACCGATTGGAAGCTGAATTGGAACGGCATTACACTTTAGTCTGTCCTTCATCATCTGAACAACTCTGTAGAAATCAGCACCCATAATGTCCATCTTATTAACATAAACCATTCTAGGTACTTTGTAGTTGTCAGCCTGTCTCCAAACTGTTTCAGACTGAGGCTCTACACCACCCTTAGCACATAGAACTGTTACAGAACCGTCAAGAACTCTTAGAGAACGCTCAACCTCTACTGTAAAGTCAACGTGACCAGGTGTATCAATGATGTTAATTCTAACATCTTTCTTATCTCTGTCTTTCCAGAAGCATGTAGTAGCAGCAGATGTAATTGTAATACCTCTTTCTTGCTCCTGTACCATCCAGTCCATAGTAGCGCCACCCTCGTGAGTTTCGCCTAGCTTGTGGTTGACACCTGTGTAGAACAAGATACGCTCTGTTGTAGTAGTTTTACCGGCATCAATATGAGCCATGATACCGATGTTTCTTGTTTGTTCAAGAGATACCTGTCTAGCCATAATAGCCTCCTTAAATTATTACCATCTGTAATGAGCGAAAGCCTTGTTTGCTTCTGCCATTCTGTGTGTTTCGTCACGCTTCTTAGCTGCACCACCAACACCGTTGATAGCGTCTAGAATCTCACCAGCAAGTCTTTCCTTCATTGTTCTCTCTGAACGAAGTCTTGCATAGTTTGATAACCAACGAAGACCTAGTGTCTGTCTTCTCTCAGGACGAACCTCCATAGGTACCTGATAAGTAGCACCACCTACACGGCGAGCCTTTACCTCTAGTACAGGCATAATGTTCTCCATAGCCTGCTCAAATGTCTCGATAGGATCGTTACCTGTTTTTTCCTTAATGATGTCGAATGCACCGTAAACAATTTTCTGTGCTACACCCTTCTTACCATCATACATTACGTTGTTGATAAGGCGTGTAACTAGCTTTGAATTGTATAGTGGATCTGGCAAAACGTCACGCTTTGCAATTGAACCTCTTCTTGGCATTTTACTTCCCTCCTTCACAATTTTTGAGATATCATAGGTACTCGAAAGTGACAACTCCCGTTTTGTCAATACTGAGGCTTATCTATATATAAAAGCACATCTGTATTGTACTGTAACTATCTTAGTTGTCTTTAAAATTTAGTTTTCCTATGGGTTTAAATTAGATTACTTACCAGCCTTTGGACGCTTAGCACCGTACTTAGAACGAGCTTGCATTCTCTTAGCAACACCCTGTGCATCTAGTGTACCTCTGATGATGTGGTAACGTACACCAGGGATATCCTTAACTCTACCACCACGAATTAGAACAACGCTGTGCTCCTGTAGGTTGTGGCCAACACCTGGGATATATGAAGTAACCTCAATACCATTTGATAGTCTTACTCTGGCAATCTTTCTAAGAGCTGAGTTAGGCTTCTTAGGTGTAGCAGTTTTTACAGCAGTACATACGCCTCTCTTCTGTGGTGAACTCTGGTCGATAGCAACTCTCTTCTTAGAGTTCCAACCCTTTAGTAGAGCAGGAGCCTTAGCTTTCTTCTCTGTAACCTGACGACCCTTTCTAACCAACTGATTAAATGTAGGCATAGTTCTCCTCCTTTCCTCAATCAATAAAAATTTTTATATGTTATATGCGTAAATTATTATAAACGCATTTAACAGCTTTATTCTAATTATAAGCAATGCTTAAAAATATAAGCAAAGCCTACAATTTCTGCACTTGAGCTTGTACATTTTTATCAACTTTTAACAGCTTTTTTTCTCTGTTTTTCTTAAAAAATTATACTACCCAACAGTTTTATATATTACCATAATTCACA
>JAXJQK010000247.1:0-4301 GCA_036311185.1 Acutalibacteraceae bacterium
GTATAATGGTCTAAAGTCATAGTGAATCTCCTTTGGTTATATTTTTGTTCGCACTTTAATTATACCATTTTCACTATGACTTTTCTTTTGTTTTTACTGTCCGATTTCATTTTACCATCTACCAACTTTCAAAAGGTTTATTATTTTAAATATAACTATTGAATATTAGTGCATTTTATTGTAAAATTGTATTGGTTAATTGTATTTTGTTTATTGGGGTGATTTTTTGAAATCAGAAAAAATTGAGGTAGAAATACGAAATGTAGTAGGAGAAAGAGTAGAACTACTACGAAAAGAAAGAGGCTTTACACAAAAAGAATTAGCCTCAGAGTTATCAAAGAAAGGAGTGATGATTTCTACGTCCGGTCTTTCAAAAATCGAAAAACAGGTAAGAAGGGTAACAGATATTGAAATTGTTGCGTTATCTGAAGTGTTAGAGGTTTCTGTTAGTGATTTACTGGATATTCAATATGACTAAAAATTAAATAATAATATTAATAAATATAAGCCGGTGCAATCTTAATTATTGCATCGGCTTTTTTTGTGTGTATTTGTATAAAAGTAGGCTGTCTCACTACATAGTGGGACAGCCTATTCTTTTTTTGGGATCTGTATCAGCTAGAAAATATCAAACAATTAAATGCTTAAGCTGTTAAAAATAAATTGTTGTTTTAGCATTAAGCCATATCTAGGATTTGTTTTTGAATTAATATTGCATCTAAAACAGTTAAATCGCCAGAATTATCCATATCTGCAGCCTCTATCTGCTTTGCACTTAATGTTAAATCACTTATATAAGACCTTAACAACATAATAACATCTGTAACATTAACTTCGCCATCAAGGTTGATATCTCCAGATATAAAGGAATTTTTTACTGTTACTGTACAAGTAGCTTTTAGATTGTTATCCAAAGTAAGTGTTATAACTGCTGTACCAGCTGTTTTAGCTGTAATTGTTCCGTTGCTGTCAACAGTAGCAACATCTGGATTAGAGCTACTCCAGCTACACAATGCACTTGCATCTACAGGAGTAAATGTTGGGGTTAGTGTATATGTCTCGTCTGTTATCATTTCAAGAGAAGATTTATCTAAAGAAACAGCAGTAGCATTTGACTTTACGGTAACGTTATATGTAGCTGTAAGAGATGGGTTATATTTATGCTTAATGGTAATTGTAGCTTCACCTGGCTTTAATAGACTGAAATCTCCTAAAACCTGATCTGAATATAAACTTTTCTGCTCATATTTAAGTATAGACTCATCTGAAACTACAACCTCAAACTCTTTATTTACATCAGTATCTGTTGGTGAAAAAGCAATCATTGTTTTTAGAGTTTCACCAGATATCAAATCGCCTTTTATGCCTGAATAATAGGAATTACCAGTATTGCTAGCTGTTTTCCACCATACTGACATAGTAGTTGGCACTTCAATAGTATTATTTTCTCCGCAGTTGATACATCTTACAGTTGATACTCCGTTGCTTGTGCTTATAAACTCATATTCATGAGCTACATTTGACTTTACAGTAACGTTATATGTAGCTGTAAGAGATGGATTGTATTTGTGCCTAATTGTGATTGTAGCCTTACCAGGCTTTAAAAGATTAAAATCTCCTAACAGCTGACCTGCATATACACTTCGTTGCTGGTATTTAATTATAGACTCGTCCGAAACAATAACCTCAAAGTCGTTGTTTATATATTCGTCAAATGGTGTAAATTTTACCATAATTTTTAAAGTTTCACCAGATATTAAATCACCATTTATGCCTGAATAGTAGGCTCCAACATCATTGCTAGCTGTGTTCCACCATACCTTCATAGTAGTTGGCACATCGAATGTATAAGTTTCTCCACAATTTATACATTTTACAGTTGATACTCCATTGTCTACGCTTACAACCTCATATTCGTGATCTATATTTGAATTTACTGCAACTGTATATGAAGCTATAAGAGCTGGGTTATATCTATGCTTGATGGTAATTGTAGCTTTTCCTGGTTTTAAAAGACTAAAATCTCCTAAAATCTGACCTGAATATAAACTTTTTTGCTCATATTTAAGTATAGACTCATCCGAAACAATAACCTCAAATTCAGTATTGATATTTTCGTCAAATGGTGCAAACTTTACCATCAAGTTTAAAGTTTCACCAACTATCAATTTACCATCTATCATTGGGAAGTAAGAAGTATCAATACTATTAGCTGTTTTCCACCATACACTCATAGTATCTGGTACTGAAAAGGTATTAATGTCACCACAATGTGTACATTCTACAGTTGAAACGCCATCGTTTAGTCCTATAACCTCATATTTGTGTCCAGTGTCAGAAATTTTTGAACTGGTTTGTGAAAGTGAGTTAAGATTTATTTCGTAAAAAATGCTTTTTGTGTCCTTCCAAACATACCAAACAAGCTTATTATTGATTATAATTGGTACACAGTCTGATAAATTACCATCCATAGAGTAAATAGAGCTTGTCTGATTACCTTTTCCGTCAATAGTTGTATAATAAACTACATTACTTCTTGACCACATAAGCATATACTTATCGGTTGCAATCTTAACTAGGTGTGGGGTAGAGGTTGTTGCTTCGCCTTCAGCATAGTTGGTTATCTTGTTTGTTTTTATCTGTGAGTCAGTTATTGAAGCAACAAATATATTTCTTGTTTTATTATTTGGATAATTGTCATCTTGTTCTACTGTGTTACCTGCAATTAAATATGATGTACTTGAAATTTCAAAGCCACCAATAGAAGCACCAGTATAGTTATCACCTGATTCACCAGGGAAGGTTAGAATATCGGTAAGTTTACAATTATTTCCAAAGTCACCTGTTGTTGCATCTCCACTATGCTGAATAAGAACAATAGAACGTGGGTTAGCGTCACCGTGGTCTACTGCAACTATATTTTTACCCTGTAGCTGTATAAATTGGTTAAATGAATGGCTTATATAGCCTTTTGTTGAATTTGCAATTTCTGTCTGACATTTTATAATCTTCATTGTTGATGTATCAACGCTGATTATAACATTAGCCTGATGATTTTTTCCATCAGGAGTTGTATACATTTCGTGTGATGTATACATAATCATCACATTACCACTCATAACAAATCTTACGGCACCTGCATTGAAAGGAATGGTTGTATTAGAACCATAAACACCAACAGAAGAAATTCTATTCCAGTTCTTATCGTATTTTGTAAGACGATAAACCTCTGTTGTGCTAAGTTCTGCTTTGTTTGTCTGTCCTGTTACCAAAAAGTAGTTAGAAGCTGACTCGTAAAAGCCACCAAATACCGGTAGCTCCTGAGGTAATACCATGCTACTTAAAAGATTATACGATGTGTCGTAATATTCAACAAAGACATCGGATCTGTTTTTTCCAACCTGAACTCTCATAAGCTTGCCATCGCTACATTTAGTAAAGTATGATTTTATGGTGGATGTTGCGATTTCGTAGTTCTGAGCCTCCAAGTTATCACCGTTATATGGTGTACAAACGCTAACAGCTGAAGCATTTATTGGTACTGCCGTTATGATTATACACATAACAATGATGAATGATAGTAGTTTTTTCATTTTTCTTGTCCCCTTTATTAAACTATTAGAAGATTAATCTTCTAATAGCATTGTAACATTTTACATATTATTCGTCAACATGGTTTTTTATTTTAATCAAAAATAACAATGAGAATTTCCGAATAATATATGTTAAGGCTATAATATTTAGGGAGCATCAGAAAATAGACAGTGCTTTTGATTTTTTTAAAACAGCACTTAATAATATTATATAACTATTTCAAATGTAGTATAACCATCTTCGCAGTTTACAGTAATTGTACCATTATGATTGTCAATAATTTGTTTTGCTATGGCAAGTCCCAGTCCATAGCGATTTTCTTCTCTATGGCGTGATTCATCAGAAATGCAGTGGTATTTTTCGGTTGTAGTTCTGGTTGCTCCTGTAATTCTACTGGAATTGTAACCTCTACAAATTTTGCTTTACTTTTAGGTTTTGCAATATCAGCCTTTGTATTACGAATCCAGCCTACGAATGTTAATTTTGATATACTGTTGCCAGTATACCATTCTGACATCAACAGACCACTTGCCTCATAATCAGCTATTAATTTTAACTTTTCTTCTTTTGTTCTTCTTGTTGCCATATTAAAAAATCCTCCTTTTAATGAGAATTATATCTCATTAAAAGGAGGTTGGGTAGACGTGCTTGAGTTGACGCTTACGTATATTTGCATAAAAGTAGGCTGTCTTACTACATAGTGAGAC